>NZ_JBHTGY010000061.1:0-525 GCF_042676305.1 Paenibacillus sp. GCM10027630
TCTGGTTAACGGATATCACTTACGTGCCGTGTCGTGAAGGCCGCTTGTACCTCGCTAGTGTAATGGATCTATACACGCGTAAAATCGTTGGCTGGAAGCTCGGTGACAGGATGACAGAAGACTTGGTGCTAGCTGCGCTAGATCAAGCTTATGAGTCCAAGAAGCCACCTAAACGACTCATACATCATTCTGATCGAGGCTCACAATATGCCTCGAAAGCATACCGTGCCCGACTTAAGAAGTATCGCATGAAAGCTAGCATGAGCCGTAAAGGAAACTGTTACGATAACGCCTGCATCGAGTCTTTCCACAGTGTGCTGAAGAAAGAGTTTATTTACTGTACAAAATTTCGGACTAAGGCACAAGCACAGCAAGAAATGTTTGAGTATATTGAACTCTTTTACAACCGTAAGAGAATTCATGGTTCTTTGGGCTATGTTTCACCGGATCAATACGAGGCCATGTATTACAAAAAGGTTGTGTGATATCTCTTATTTGAGTGTCTACTTTCTTGACAGAGATCCA
>NZ_JBHTGY010000062.1:0-543 GCF_042676305.1 Paenibacillus sp. GCM10027630
TCAAGATCTAGAATCCTTTACTGGTGAACGTCCGGCTGTTGTTTTAGAAGCAACGGGCCACTATCACAGTTCAATCATACAATTTTTAGATGAGCAGCATTATCTGTACATCATCATAAATCCATTAATTTCACACCAAGCGAAAAAGACTAATTTACGCAAGGTGAAAACGGACGTTGCTGATGCGTATCAGTTGGGGGAATTATTCTACAAAGAAGAGCTTGAGCCTTATAAAAAACGTGGTCAGTATCTAATGAATCTGCGTTTCCTGACACGCCAACATGAATCATTGACGGGTATGTATGTTCAGGCAAAGCTACAATTCCAGGCTGTGCTGGATCAGGTCTTTCCAGAGTATCATGGCGTTTTTGGCGACCTTTATTCGAAGGTGTCTCTTCGTTTCCTAGCTCAATATCCAACATCTCAATCTGTGCTAGAAATGTCTGAGGACACAATTACAGCGAACATAAAGCGCATTGTTGGACATGTCACCACGAACCGATGGTCCCATGAAAAGGCACAGCTACTCATAGCAGCAGCTGA
>NZ_JBHTGY010000063.1:0-552 GCF_042676305.1 Paenibacillus sp. GCM10027630
TGCATGGTTATGAGTAATCCAGAAGTTCGGGCTTTACATCGCTATAATGTGGAGGAAAAAAAGCTAAAGAAGATGAAATCCATCATGAAATTATGTGGTAAAGTAGCGCGTCTGTTAGTTGGTCTAGCTAAAAGCAGCGAGGATTACGATTCAACACGAGTTTTCCCACAAGCAGCTTAAAAACAGTTAATCCTCACCGGTTCAAGAATTCGCAGGATGAAAAGAAGTACGGAGTATCGGGAGACGTTACGCAAAAGGGCTCGGACCCGTTCCGTTAGAAAAACCGACCTCCACCCCCATAGTTAGATGTGACGAAGGAATGAAAGGGCTGAGACCCGTTGAGACATGGGAGCGAGAATCTCTAGGGCGCAGTGGAGACGTGCACATTTGGAACATTATGGGTGATGGATACCTCACCTTTGTTTGCGCACGCCCTTTTCTATTTTCAACAGAAACCAGCTCCTCCTTCTCTTCTTCTCTTCAACTTACTACAGGGTGAAATCCTGCGAATTCATGAGCCTGAGTGAGGAAACTGAATCATTTCGAGGGAGC
>NZ_JBHTGY010000064.1:0-584 GCF_042676305.1 Paenibacillus sp. GCM10027630
TCCCTCGGTTTTAAGGGTTTCTCTCACGAATACTCACTCATTCGCAGGATTTCATCACCCGGAAGATAACGATTGCCTGGAAAACAAACTCATTTGGTTAAGTGGCCTTTATTTTGAGCATGCGGAAATAGAGGAACCCTAAAATCCATTTCCTAAATTTTACTCTACTGCACGCTTATTCCACAAATACCTTGGAAGCTTACCATCCCATGGCTCTACGGGTCTAGGCCCTAACATTCCATCGTCATACCTATCCAAGATGTGGAGACCGATTGCGTTTAGCGGACGGGTCTAAGCCCTTTTCGGGCAGGAACTCGGTTCTCCGTGCTTTCTTTGTAATATCCTGCGAATGAGTCAACCTACGTGATATTCAAACGTTTTATGCAGCTTGAATAAGGATGTGACTTGCCTTCTCGGGCGAAAATGTTTCTCCCCTTTGGACGATGCTGATTAGGATTCGAGCTACTTTTCCCAGAAGCTTAAATACGGACCTCTGCTTCTTCATATGCTTAACTTTAATGTTATACTCATGTAACTCTCGAAAAACGGGATTGATACCTATGAGCTGTAGGGTAGCAAGAAAC
>NZ_JBHTGY010000065.1:0-677 GCF_042676305.1 Paenibacillus sp. GCM10027630
CCGGTATGAGGACAGTGTCAGGCGGGCAGTTTGACTGGGGCGGTCGCCTCCTAAAATGTAACGGAGGCGCCCCAAGGTTCCCTCAGAATGGTTGGAAATCATTCGAAGAGTGCAAAGGCATAAGGGAGCTTGACTGCGAGACGTACAGGTCGAGCAGGGACGAAAGTCGGGCTTAGTGATCCGGTGGTACCGAATGGAAGGGCCATCGCTCAACGGATAAAAGCTACCCTGGGGATAACAGGCTTATCTCCCCCAAGAGTCCACATCGACGGGGAGGTTTGGCACCTCGATGTCGGCTCATCGCATCCTGGGGCTGAAGTAGGTCCCAAGGGTTGGGCTGTTCGCCCATTAAAGCGGTACGCGAGCTGGGTTCAGAACGTCGTGAGACAGTTCGGTCCCTATCTGTCGTGGGCGTAGGAAATTTGAGAGGAGCTGTCCTTAGTACGAGAGGACCGGGATGGACGTACCGCTGGTGTACCAGTTGTTCCGCCAGGAGCACGGCTGGATAGCTACGTACGGAAGGGATAAGCGCTGAAAGCATCTAAGCGTGAAGCCCCCCTCAAGATGAGATTTCCCAGTATGTAAGACCCCTTGAAGACGACGAGGTTGATAGGTTCGGGGTGGAAGTGCCGCAAGGTATGGAGCTGACGAATACTAATCGGTCGAGGGCTTATCCA
>NZ_JBHTGY010000066.1:0-706 GCF_042676305.1 Paenibacillus sp. GCM10027630
CCTGACCACACGACCATTAGCTGGAATCGCCGGATTCGTTTTAAAGATACGACTGTATTTCAGGATATTTTCGACGAGATCGTTCGACTTGCCATCCACCATCGGATGGTTGCAGGTCGTGTGCTCATCACGGACTCCACACATATTAAAGCGAATGCGAGTAAAAGCAAATATACGATGCAGATCGTTGAGCAAAGCCCCCATGAATACATGCAGGAACTGGATAAAGCCGTAGATGAAGATCGAGAAAAACATGGAAAAAAGCAGTTGGAACGCACGGAGGAGGTGCAGGAGACGAAGCAAATTAAGGTAAGCACGACGGATCCGGATAGCGGCTACATGATGCGCAAGGGGAAACCTGAGGGTTTCTTTTACTTGGATCATCGTACGGTTGATCATAAATTCAATATCATTACCGATGTGCATGTGACAAAAGGAAATGTGAATGATTCCGTCGTTTATATCGAGCGATTAAAGCACCAAATCGAAAAATTTGGATTTGAAGCTTCGCTCGAGGCCGTAGCTCTTGACTCCGGTTATATGACGCCACACATTTGTAAAGAAACCCTCGATCAGAAGATTTTCACGGTCATTGGGGGACGCCGCGCCACGTCGTCTTTAGAAGGAATGTCGAAGGAACGGTTTGTCTTTGAGGCCGAGAAGAATGTATATCGTTGCCCCCAAGGGCAGGAACTCATGTACAGCA
>NZ_JBHTGY010000067.1:0-795 GCF_042676305.1 Paenibacillus sp. GCM10027630
GAACAGTTCGATCAGCCAGCGATTGCGGTAAATATCCATCACTTCTTCTACGGACAAATCACACTTCGTCGTTGCCAGACGGTAGAATCGGTTCTGCTCGTCGTAAAACTCAATGAGGCGCAGCGGGACGCTCATTTTTGTTTTAGGTTGATTCCCCAGCAAAACCATAGCATCTCGAACGACTCCATGATTACTTTCGGGAATTGGCCGCTCTTCAAGGATTTCGGCGAAATGATGATTGGCTAAGCGAACGACAAAATCGATGTTATGGGTCGCCCATTTTTGCATCCTTTTGTAGCAGACATAACCGCGATCCATGACGTAAAGCACACCTGGATCTACAACTAGACTGTCCGAACCGATGTAATCACTGACATTGCCTGTAGACGGAACAATTTGATCCGGATAAGCCGTATGCTCATCGATGACCATGAGTCGCGTATGAACCTTGACGCTATTCTGCTTTTCCGTAACGTAAGCCCAATCTCCAATCATAGGAGGCATCCTCAAACTTGTAGAATCTACGATTCCTAAAGTAAGCTTGTCTTGTTTTTTGCGAGGATGAGCTGTTTTTTGAACAGCATGAACAACGGCAGCGAATAAGGCTTGAGTGACCTCGACAGGAAGAGCATTCATACGGCGCGATAGCTGAGACTTGTTGATGCTATCGATTTCGAATTCTTTCTGAAACTCAGGGTCTGATCGAATACCTCTTTCGATCGTGTACAGAGAATCCCACTTCAATAACTGTGCGCAGAGGAATATCTTCAGCAGACTCACTGTTTTAAGCTGTTT
>NZ_JBHTGY010000068.1:0-1027 GCF_042676305.1 Paenibacillus sp. GCM10027630
CAATGTCATTAAGTTAAGGCATAGGGCTAAATATCAAAAAAGAGCTGGTTATCGAAAAGATAGCCCGCTCTTTTTTTGCCTGAAGATGAAAAATAGGACTTGACAAATAAATGGAAATGTGTGGCGTAGCCCCTTGAAAAAACGAGGAGGTTACGTCAATGAATGAGTACGCAAATTCGCTAAAAAATACGCTGACATCCCTCATACGAGAAATGTCAGCCTCTCCAGCCCCTTATGTTAAAAACCCTCAAAAAGATTTTACCCGAAAGAAAAAGCTGCCCTTTGAAACAGTTATGCAACTCCTGATCTCCATGGGCGGCAACAGCATCTATAAGGAACTGCTGGAATCGCAGGCCTATGACGTAAACACCGCAACCACTTCCGCTTTTGTTCAACAGAGGAATAAAATCCTGCCATCTGCTGTGGAATTCTTGTTTCACAAATTTACGCAATCGTATACGGATATCAGGGACTACCGCGGGTATCGATTACTCGCCATTGACGGTTCGGATCTACATATCGCAACGGACTCTGCGGACACGGACACCTATTTTCAAAGCCAACCGAACACGAAAGGCTATAACCTTCTGCATCTGAACGCAGCCTATGACTTATGCAACAGACTTTACGTGGATGCCATTGTTCAGCCACGAAGGTTGTGCAACGAGGGCAGAGCACTGGCAGACATGGTTGACCGTTCCCCCATCCAAGGCAAAACCATTGTTACTGCCGATCGGGGCTATGAAAGTTATAACAATTTCGCACATCTTGAACGCAAAGGGTGGAACTACGTCATACGGGTAAAGGATTTGGATTCCAATGGGATTCTTGCGGGCTTGCGTTTGCCCGCAAGCGGAGAGTTTGATCGGGAAGTTCATCTGACACTTACCAAAAAACAAACCAACGCGGTCAAGGCTCTCCCCGAAATTTACAAGTTCATCCCGTCCAAGTCTACCTTTGATTTTTTGGATTTACATGAGAATATGTTTTACCCCATTTCCTTTCGGGTTGTTCGTTTCATCCTGCC
>NZ_JBHTGY010000069.1:0-1224 GCF_042676305.1 Paenibacillus sp. GCM10027630
GCATGTATTAGGCACGCCGCCAGCGTTCGTCCTGAGCCAGGATCAAACTCTCCATTAAAGTTGGTCATGAAGACCGTTTAACGCAAGCTTGTCTTAAGCTCAAAAAACACTAGCAATTCATTGTAATTCATTATGGCATTCAACCATCATTTGTTCAGTTTTCAAAGAGCTTTCAGTTCTTATTTGATATCACAATTTTTGTCGTGACAAGAATTTATCTTATCAGAAACGACTGCATATTGCAACATCTTTTTTATTTCCACTTTCGAGCTTGTTCTTTATTTATCATCACCGGCTCAGCGGCGACAAGTGGTAATGTACCATAAATGCGATACTAATTGCAACTGTTTTTCTTCAATTATTTTCAAATCAGCCTCAAATGGCCCTCTTTCCGTATATAAACCCCTCTATTTCCTTGAAGAAAGCCTTCTCGAAGCCAATTGGTAACACTATTCAGATGGATGTGATCCACTTGGTGGCTCATTGCTTTTTGATCAGATCATAAGTTTCCAGCCCTTTTAAAGAATGTACATCGGAATAAGAATTTATGCAAAAACCGTTTAAGTCGAATGGAACTATCCTATTGATTAGTGAACCGCTAAAATAAATGTTCAAAGAGCACATAAGAAAAGCTTCGGATCGAAGTTCTTTCGATGAAGATACATTCGTGTTTTTTGTGAAAATAAGAAAGGGTTGTCCCAATTTTGGAACAGCCCCTCACGATTACAAAAGAATCTTCAAGCTTAAAGGTCCTTTTACACATTCTATGGGATACATTCACTCACTAGGTTTACCCTTTGAGATAGCCCTTCTTGGGTATTCCCAGCGAATAGCAGTGATGGATCCACTTTTCAACGCGCACTAAGCGCAGGGTTCGCGGTTCGTTTACAGCCTGGCATGGCCACGTGGGGCTCGACCGACCGACCACCATGACATGCCGCAACGCGCACCCGGGATTCGCACGTGTTGGAAAAATCCAGCAAGCCCCACGCAATTATCAGGAAATTATCACGTTATTTTCTCCCAAAATTAGCATTCCAAGCCCTATAACTGGAATTCCTCATGCTAATTCTAAGGAATTGGGCTGATCTCATCCCTTTCGCTTTGATTAGCAGGAGTTTTTCAGGCTGTCGAATTAAGCGCTTTCAATATCTCTCAAATTTTAATCCATACACCCTATTTCTCAATAGTGTTCTCGCAAAGCTCAATCTAGGTGTTAAAAGC
>NZ_JBHTGY010000070.1:0-1259 GCF_042676305.1 Paenibacillus sp. GCM10027630
CGAGTTAAGGCGAACGGAGGAAGCGCCGGGATTGATCGGATAACGATTCAATACATCGTTCAGGAATATGGAGAGGAACAGCTTATTCAAGAAACGAGAGAGCTGCTTGTCAACGGTAAGTATCGTCCTTCTCCGGTTCGGAGGAAAGACATTCCGAAACCGGACGGAAAGATGAGACCACTAGGCATTCCCACAATTCGAGACCGACTCGTCCAGATGGCGACCAAGATGATGATGGAACCGATCTTCGAAGCGGATTTTCGGGACTGTTCGTACGGATTCCGTCCGAAACGCGGCGCGAAGCAAGCCATTGAGAAGATCCGGCGCACGACGAAGGATAACCCGATCTACTGGGTGGTGGATGTAGATATCTCCGGATACTTTGACAACATCCCCCATGACAAGCTGATGCTGCTTGTTGCTAAGCGCATCAGCGATCGAAGAATCTTGAAGTTGATACGCGGATGGCTCACAGCCGGAGTCATAAAAGATGATCAGTTTCATGACACGAAGATCGGGAGCCCCCAAGGCGGAGTGATCTCACCACTGCTTGCAAACATCTATCTGAACTATCTTGATACGGTTTGGGAAAAGCAGTTCACTCATCTTGGAACACTCGTCCGCTACGCTGACGACTTCGTGATCCTCTGCCATAAACGGGAGCATGCGCTGGAAGCAGTGAATGTGCTAAAGAATGTCTTTAGGAAACTGGAACTCTCTATGAATACGCAAAAGTCTAAGCTTGTGAATGTATACAATGATACAGGGGGATTCGATTTTCTGGGAATGCATCACCGTAAATTACCGTGGAAGAGCAAGGGAGGATTAGCTCACATCCTACGCAGCTTTCCATCAAAGAAAGCCATGAAGAAGATGCGGGATAGGGTGAAGGAAATAACCGCATCAAGAAGCCGACTTCCATGGTCGCTTCAGGACATGGTGAAAGAACTGAACCCGCACATTCAAGGATGGCAAGGATACTACGGTAAGATTGACCCAGCGGTTTCCAACCGTTTTCTGCGGAAAATTGATCGGCATATTCGCAGAAGATTATTTATCTTCCTACGTAACAAGCACAAGCGAAAATTTCAGAGATGGGGACCAGAATTGGATGATGCTTTGCTCATGAGTGGCTTGAAAACCGTTTCCTCCTGGGGACACCGTAATGCTCGAGGTGAAGAACGTCGGAAAGCCGTATGAGGGAAAACCTCACGTACGGTTTGATGAGGAGGGGCTGGATGCCCAGCCCTTCACTCTAC
>NZ_JBHTGY010000071.1:0-1463 GCF_042676305.1 Paenibacillus sp. GCM10027630
CCACTTAACCAAATGAGTTTGTTTTCCAGGCAATCGTTATCTTCCGGGTGATGAAATCCTGCGAATGAGTGAGTATTCGTGAGAGAAACCCTTAAAACCGAGGGATCGGGCAGGATAGATTAAATAATTCCAGCAAATTGAGATGAAGATAGATAGCCGTGGGGCAGTGGAGCAACACAATGAAAGAAGTGAAATCTATCTAAAACAGGAGGACTTCAAATGAGCTATGATTTAATGGTTTTCGAGCCGTCCAATGTGCCGAGGGAAAGGAAGGCGTTTATGGATTGGTATGAGCAGCAAGTGCAATGGTCGGAAGACCAAGAATATAATGATCCTTCGGTCTGCTCGGAGGCGTTGCAGCGCTTGTACAGTAAGCTGTCGGAGCATTTTCCCAATATGAATGTAGACGATGAAATCTTTGAAGCTATGGAGGAAGCTGGTACTGATAACCGTTGACCGACTACTCGCTCGGCCGACTAGTGACACAAATCAGCCTACATTGTAGCGAAGGCATTAAACGGGCAGATTAGTATCTTTTATTTTTAAAAAGATTTTTATTAAAAGAAGAAAAAAATATTTGTAAGAGGACAAAAACATATATGCATTATCAGCCGCATATGACGCGTTTTTTTTATTTTATGGATACAACTTCTTGTCTTTAGGAAAAGACAAGAAGTTGTACTGTTTTCCATTGATAGACATAATGATGATGTGTTTTCCGCGGTAATTGAACGATGTATTTTTGAGGGTTATTTTTCATAATACAATACAAATTAGTGTCTCGTAATTCGGATTATTATATATTTTCAAGAGTACGTCAAGCAATTAAATTCTTCATGGTATTTAGCCGGTTGCGGCCTTTGTTCAACTATTCCAGCTAATAGCTTGTCAATATTTAATTATTAATCAAAATAATAAAGGGTGCTATACTGAAAAAAGTGCATAACAAATAACCATCCCATAGAAATTGGGAAGGTTTTCCTCGATGTCTAAACTTTGCTTATTCAGTCTAGGCGGAAAGTTTCTTTCTTGGTTAAGATTGCATATATCCAATGGAGTAGCTTATTTACACAAGCGATCACAGCTACTTTAAACAGTTTGCCTTCTGCACGCTTTTGGTCGTAATAAACTCTCAGTTTCTTATTACGTGAGCTTCGTAGACCACACCTTACAGCCTGATATAAGGTTGTCCGGAGCCTCCTAGAGCCTCGTTTGGTGATTTTGTTTCGTGTTGCCGTAAACTTGCCTGAAGAAAACACACTCGGATCAACACCAGCAAACGCAACTAGCTTCTTGGCATGATCGAACCGATCGATTTCCCCGATTTCAGCTAAAATTGTTGCAGCAATTTTGGTGCTAATGCCGGGGATCGATTGGATTAACTCATATTCCATTAACTTTTCAGCCAAAGCCTCTATCGATTGATCAAGTTTCGCTAGATGCTCTTGGTATTGAAGAAGCAA
>NZ_JBHTGY010000072.1:0-1470 GCF_042676305.1 Paenibacillus sp. GCM10027630
TGAACTGTGACCCAATTTATGGACACGTAATAAAAAGCTACTAGGCTGAAAGAAGATGACTTCTGTATTCATCAGGGGTCATCTTTTTTAATCCCCACTGGTAGCGGCAAGTGTTGTACATAAGGATATATTCATTCACTCTTTGCCGCAGTTCCTCAATGGTCTGACAATCTTCGTATTCAAGTTCATCTTTCATGTGGCCGAAGAAGGATTCCATAGGTGCGTTATCCCAACAGTTACCCTTGCGTGACATGGATTGTCTGAATCCAGCTTTCTTTACCTTTTCTTGAAATAGGGGATGTGTGTAATGCATTCCCTGATCGGAATGTAGAATCGCTTCTGGATGAACCGAGTAATCCATGCTTCTTAGTAGCTCTTCAAGTGTTTCTTCTACAATAGGGAGTTCCAAGGATGTGGATAGAACGTGTGCGGGCACTTGGTTCGTTGCTCCATCTTTTACACAAGACAGATAAGCCCATTGGCCCTTTCCATACCTCATATAGGTGATATCCGTTAACAGTACTTTCCCAGGCTCTCCTTGGTTAAATTGGCGCTCTAATAAGTTTGGACAGGTCCGGTGCTCTTGGGTAGCTTTGGCCATCTTACGGTAAGGGTTAGCCTGCCTTACTTTAGCAACCAGGTTGTATTTACGCATCAGTCTGCGAATTTTCTTGTGATTCATAATCACGTCGTCGCTGCGTTCCAAATGCATCCTAACGGTCAACGCTCCTGCTTTGCCATGAAGCGAAAGAAAATGCTTCCGAATGAGCTGGTAGTCTGCCTCATCGGCACATTCACGTTCTTGTCGATTTGGCTCTGCTTTTAACCAAGCGTAATAGCCGCTACGACTTACATCTGCAACATCACATAGATAGGCCGTTAAGCCTTGCAATTGATGCTTACGAATCGTCATCTCAATAAGCTCAAAGGCTTCAGCAGGTGTTAGCGTTCGCGCTTCACCTGCCTTTCTAGAGCATCGAGCTTTTTTAAAAATTCGTTCTCCACTTCTAAGAGCTTAATTTTCGCCTCAGCACGTCTAAGCTTCTCTTCTGTGCTTAACTCCTTGGATGGGGGCCTGCCTGTACTTGCTTTACCTCTGCGGTCCATCAGTAATCCCTCCTTTCCGTAGGTATCATCGATTGCTCTCCAACGTTTTAAACACTTCTTCGGCTTTTCTGCTCCGATCATTTTAATGTCAAATCCAGCTTCAAGGAAAATCTGCATAGGCATATAACCATTCTTGTGCATTTGAACGGCCTGCAGCTTAAATTCAGGTTTATATGTTATTGCTTTTTCGGATACATGGACAATATTAGGATTTGCTTCAAGTATTCTTATTTGAGTTGTTGTGAAAAGATGTTTTGACATGTTGTTAGCTTCCCTCATTCACTGTAGTATTGTTTATTAAAACACAAAAACCCAAAAGACGGGCACTTTTTTCAAAGTGTCTATCTTTCGGGTCACAGTTCA
>NZ_JBHTGY010000073.1:0-2074 GCF_042676305.1 Paenibacillus sp. GCM10027630
CGCCTCCTTGATGGTGTTGGGTTTCGAACCCTTGGACAAACCCATCATACCGAGGCGCTCCTTTTTTGACAAAGACGATTTCTTAGCCTTAACAGGAATGTTTACTTTAACGAATCCAGGGAGCAACTGCCTTGTGGCGAGTTGCTCTCTGGTTATTGCGCTAACGTTCTTTGTTACCTCAATTAAAACGCTGTTCAATGAGTAATGTGACTACGTCGGGAATGTTACAAAGTTCTAGTCACCCATCGGGAATGTTATCAAGTTCTTGTCAATTCGTTTTGACAAGAACTTGATAACATAAAACAAAAAAACCGCAATTTATGCGGCATTTAATGTTACTATGTTCTTGTCACCCGACACTTGTTGTTGTTGTTGGTTTCTATATATTGTTACACATTATATAATGTGTATTTTCGATCATCAAATTATAAGTTCTAAAATTCCCTCCCGTGCCTATATCATCGGTGCGACCTTACTTATGCAAAAAGTTCTTCAATTGTATGTTGACAAGAACTTGATGTCATAAATGACAAGAACTTTATCCCATTCCATTAGGAAATCAGAAAAGCAGTCAACATCTTTTTCATAGGATAAAAAGCGATGATCCGTATCATTTATAATGTTACAGGTGTTCCATTAGTTCATTGATGTTTTTTATTATTGCTTTCGGAGTAGGATATTCTTTTGTCATCTGTTGCTTCCTGTTGAACCATACACAATGTATACCTATTTTTGCAGGACCTTCTACATCATTCTCCCATGAATCCCCGACAAATAAAGTTTCTTCTGACGAAACACCAAAATAATTTAATGCTTTTTGGTAAATTTGCGGGGAAGGTTTTTCATAACCAATTTCTTCTGAGATGAAAATTGTTCCATTTGGAAAAAAAGGCTTAATTCCTATCGCATTAATTTTGTCATACTGAATGTCAGCAGTTCCATTCGTCACAATCCCTAGTTGGTAAACCTTTGTTAATTGACCAAGTACATTCAAAAGTTCAGGATTAACTTTCATAAAGCTTTTACTTATCGAAGCATAAAGTCGTTCAAAGCTAGTTGCTGTAGATTCGTCAGCCACTTTATTAAACTCCGCTAATGTTTGTATAAATCTGAAAGTACGATATTCATAAATAGTTATTTTCTGTTGATGATATAAATCCACATAAATTTTTTCTTTTTGGCGATATACCTCAAAGAGTTGGTCAGTATTAATATCCATTGTAAATGGATACTGTCGGAACGTTTCCTTGGTACTATCTTCCCAATAATCATCGAAGTGAAGAATTGTGTCGTCTAAATCAAAAAGTATAAGTTTGTAACAGGTAGACAAGTTTACACACCTCAACTTAGATAAAATCATTCTTTTACCGTCCTGTTATCAGCGGAGAAAGAACTTATTATCAATATTATACCATATTTTTGGGAGGCAGCTAATACATCGAGTTTCATTCTCCCCGTAGGGGGATATAATCGTATTGAGGCAATTATAATTTCACTGTTTCAAGTATTTATTTCTATTAATTTAATAAAGTCAAAAAAAATGCTTCGCCTATCGTGCCAGCGAAGCATTTCTTATGTATTCCTTCGACTAATCTTCTCAGTTATCGCAATAGTCGCAAACCACTTATGATGACCGCTAGTGTGCTTCCTTCGTGACCGACAACACCGGACGGTAAATTAATATTACTCATAGCTTCGTCAACAAAAATTATAACTTAATATTACATAGTATTTTATACACATGTCTATACTTTAAAGCATTAAAGTATGGCAAGCTGTAAAAAGTTATTTTTTCAAATGACACAAATCTCCCTACATAAAAAATAAAAAGCTTGATTCCTCAAGCTTTTCTTCGATACGTTATGTAGGCACATTTGTGTCATTGGACATTTCTTTCTTGTCACTCGTTTCTATGTAGGGACAGTAGTTTATTGTATGGAACTATTGGGTTTATTAACTTTCATAACGTGCTAAGCCGTAGCTCATAAAAATACTGCACAATTGGATGCTTTAACTTCATCTTCTCGGTCATGTTTAAAATTCGCTTTTTTCCAACTCTTCTGTCAACCAAAGC
>NZ_JBHTGY010000074.1:0-3333 GCF_042676305.1 Paenibacillus sp. GCM10027630
AAGACCGTTTAACGCAAGCTTGTCTTAAGCTCAAAAGTAATGCTAGCGAGAATTTACATTCTCTATTTTAACACTCACTCGTTGTTCAGTTTTCAAAGGGCAATCATTGACAAAGCGATACTTTTTGCTTCATATCTTCTTTTGTCATTTGTTGTCGCTGTTTTTAGCGGCGACTTTCTTAATATACCACATCGACCTAGTTGATTGCAAGTAATATTTTTTAATTTATTTCAAAACATCACTTGGTAAAGCTTTCTAAATCAACTTGCCTTTTTAGCGGCGAGGAGTAATATATCATGGGCTAATATATAAAGTCAAGCATAAAACTAATCTTTTTTTAAAAAAGAAGAAAAAAGAGAACCGCCTCATTAACAAGGACTTGGCTCTCTCCCACTATCCCTCACTTATTATAGCAAATATGTTCGCTCTCTATGCCCTTTATTCAATCATGCCTTCCTCAGGACTACTTGCAGAAGCATAGCGTTTTTTTGCAATACGTCCTGCCAAGAAGCCTTTACGCCCTGCGATAACGGCAAGCTTAAACGCCTCGGCCATTAATGCCGGATTCCCCGCACCCGCAACTGCAGTATTCAACAATACTCCGTCAGCCCCAAGCTCCATAGCCAGAGCAGCATCTGCAGGCCCTCCAATCCCTGCATCCACAATTACAGGAACTTTGGCCTCCTCAATAATAAACCGCAGCTGATTTGGATTAGCAATACCCTGTCCTGAACCGATCGGTGACGCTCCCGGCATTACCGCAGCAGCACCTGCCTCCTGAAGCTTGCGAGCCAATATCGGATCGTCTGATGTGTAGGGCAGCACAATAAAGCCGAGATCCACCAAAATCTTGGTAGCCTCTAATGTACCTATAGGGTCAGGCAGCAACGTTCTTGGATCACCAATAACCTCCACTTTGATCATATCGCATAAACCTGTAGCTTTAGCGAGCTTGGCAATACGTACAGCCTCTTCTACGGAGTAAGCTCCAGCAGTATTAGGAAGCAAGGTAAACTTTTTTAAATCCAAGGTCTCCAGAAAATTAGGCGCTTCAGGGTTGTCAATAGGCAAGCGACGAATCGCAAATGTCAATACATCGGCCTCCGAGGCCTGTACTGCTTGATTTTGAATATCAAGAGATGTAAACTTCCCCGTTCCTAACAGCAGTCTGGATTTAAATTCATATGGACCGATCTTTAAAATGTCACTCATAGCGTTAAGCCTCCAATAGAATAGTTTTGAATAAAATCAGGGTTACAGCTATTTAGCCTCCGCCTACAAAATGAACAATTTCGAGTCGGTCCCCTTCCTTAAGCGCCATTGAGTCATACTGTGTCCGTTCTATGATTTCGCGATTAAGCTCAACTACCAAAATTTTTTGCTCCAGCTTAAACAAAACCAATAAATCAGTAATCGTTGAAACTTCCGTTACTTCTCTGTTTTCGCCATTAATGACCAATTGCACCATGCACACCCCGCTTTCCTAAACTCTTTTACCAATCAAATCAACAAAAAAAGCCAACCCCATAAGGGTTGACTCTGTAAATCACACTGAAAATCAGCTTGATTACTTTCGTCCACTTCCCTACGCTGGTATCATCCAGAAGCATGCAGACTGCATGCCAATCAGGTTCCAAGGGTCAAGGAACAAGCTTCCTTCTCTCAGCCCCGCTTTTGAAATAAGGGCTCCCCTAGTGGTATTCAATTAACACGATTATATCAGAAAACAATTTGCATGTCGCTTTATTGTAAACTTTTTATCAAATAAACCTTACATGTTCATATAACGGATTTCCAATTCAGAAACATGTATATCTGAAGTGTAGATGATTTCTTTGGCCAATGACTTTTTCACCAATCTATTGAGCAATAAAGGAAGCTCCATCCGGATATCCGCTAACTTCTCATGCTGTTGAAGCTCATATAAGCTCCAGGCTTGCTCACGGCTTGAGAGAACATCCAATAACATTTTGCAGCAGCGCTCCATCTTGTTCATGACAGAGAACTCACAAGCGAGCAGTACCAGTTGCACACGCTGCTTCAGAGTTTCTGTACTTAATGTTAGTTCCTCATACAGCTTGTAAACCCCGGGATTGATCGACTTGATCTGGCGCCAAACGGTTACTTCAGGATGAATCCCCGCTTCAATGATAACAATCCTGGCCCAATGATGCAGCGCATCCAAGATGTTATTGTAGGCATCCAGAACGTGATCTTCCAAAATGTATTCCTTGCTCTCCAAATATCTTCTCAAAAATCTGGAAAATTCAATGATCAGCTTATGTTCGCGCAATTCTGCCGGAAACTCCAAAGTACGGTGCCTCAAGCCTTCTAAATACGTTTCTCGATCCAGAAGAATCTCTCCTTTTAAGATCCAGTAGATGAGGTTTCGATGCTCCCCGTGCAAAATCAAGCTCTCAAGATCAGAAGGACTTATCCATCTTTCTTGTATACGGCAGTTGTCTTTTATATAATGATATTGTTGATCGGTTTTCAGGTCTTCTTTTGAGATGACCAGCAGGAGCAGATCAAATCCGTCCGTGATAGCGGAAAACAATGATGGATTATCCACCGCCAATATACTGATAACTGCTTCATCTTCACGGAGCCTGGCAACCAGCTGTTCCTTTATGGCATTCATCGCTGCAGCCTCCAAAACTCACTTTTCGTTGATACATCTTATTTCTACAAAGTTGGTCGGTTTCCTGCATTAATTATGTGACAACTATCACAATTTATTTTGGAAGAAAGAAGTGACAACGATGAAATTCAAATCAAGTAAAGTCAATGAGTTCCGGTTATGGGGCCTTATGTTAACAATGGGCGGCATGCTGCTTATGATTGTCGGGTTGGCTGGAATTGTATTTAACTGGGGGGCTGCCGGTAAAATTATGGCCGGTATCTTTATGGTTCTGGGAGCAATAGCTATGCTAGCAAGCATGGCAGTGTATTTCTGGGCCGGTATGATGTCCACAAGCACAACCGTGATCGAATGCCCTGAATGCGGCAAACCAACCAAGCTGCTTGGCAAAACAGACCGTTGTATGTTCTGTAAAACCATCTTATCCCTGGATCCTAAACACGATCCTAATGCAAATGTTTAAACAGACTATAAATCAATAACAGATGCCTTCTTCATCCTCAAAACAAGCATACTTGTCGAGGCTGAGCATGAAAAGATAATCCTATCTTCCTATTCTACAAAAAAAAGAGCCCCTCTACTGCAATCTGAACTGTGACCCAATTTATGGACACGTAATAAAAAGCTACTAGGCTGAAAGAAGATGACTTCTGTATTCATCAGGGGTCATCTTTTTTAATCCCCACTGGTAG
>NZ_JBHTGY010000075.1:0-5567 GCF_042676305.1 Paenibacillus sp. GCM10027630
TGTCCCTACATAGAAACGAGTGACAAGAAAGAAATGTCCAATGACACAAATGTGCCTACGTAACGTATCGAAGAAAAGCTTGAGGAATCAAGCTTTTTATTTTTTATGTAGGGAGATTTGTGTCATTTGAAAATGCACAAATGTTGGACGACACAAACATTATCCGTTTCAAGATCGCATATAATGAGGCTTTATTTTGTAATGGGACAATGTTTATGTCGTGAACCGACGACAAGAACATTGTCCCATTCTCAACTCACTACACAAACATTGTCCATTTTTCGGAGTAGAAGAAAACTTCACCGTAAACGTCCCTAGATTAGCAGGCAGGATTGTTTACGTGTATGATGAAACGCTGCTGCAGCTCTGAGTGAAGCAGTATAGCATTGACTAGGTATAGTGCGAGTTAAGAGAAAGCAGCCAGCTTCAATTGAAAGAAAAGCTTGAGGAATCAGGCTTTTTATTTTTTATGTAGGGAGGTATAGTTGCACATGTTAAATGAAAATATTGTTGCAGAGTGAGAAAATAAAGTATTAGACTGGCGGATGGATTAAGCTATCGGGCAGGTCAGTTACAAAAAAAGGAAGTTTGTATTTGGTAACGAATACTTAAATACCTGCGAATTTCATGTAGTAGCAGTTGGGAGAATCATTTCGTAAATAAATATTAATTTGGGGATGAATTCATGATGGAAGAATATATTTATCAAATACTAAAAAATAGAATTCTCGGTTGGGATTCAGAACTTGTTGAAGAAATATATGTTTTATCATTCTATATTGATTTTGAAAATGATGACTATAGGAAACCCCGGTTAATTTTTGGATACAATACAACTAGTAACCATCATAATAATATCTCGATGGCATCAAGTGAACTAGAGGCTAGATGGAATTATGCATTTTGGTTACAAAATGAAGAAATAGTAATTGGTAATATATCTTTAAAGGATACTAGAGAAGAAGAAGTGATGAGGGAGAATTGGGTGTTAGAATCTCTGTGGTATTATACTGACAAAGAAGCAGAGGAAAATTTTGACCGAATACTTGAGTTAGGTGAAAAAATAAAAGATGATTTTTATAAAATTATAAAAAATGTAGTTAGGCGACTACACGCAAATGGTGTAATTGTAAGCCAATTCAACAAAGAGATTCCGTTAATTATTCACGAATTGGAGTATTATAGTTTGATAGCTGATATTAATAAAGAAATAAATCCAAATGAAAGCATAAATGATTTTTGCAATTGGATAGAATCGATGTAATTTTAAAGATTTTGTTGGTATTTCAAAGGAGTCTAGAGCTTTGCCCTGACGCCGTATTCACGCGGCGAGTCTAACCTAACTCGTTGGACTAACGGAGAACTTTAGTTTAACAGAAAATTAGGTGAGATAAAGATGACAAATCCTTGGCTATTTTCATGAAGCTAGAAAGTCCTATATTATATGTGACCCATGACGAGGACGATGGTATGTGGCAGTTTCTCAATGGCGGAGATGTAAATGAAGAAGATGCACGAATACTTGGGTTAAAGGAAATAATCGACATTGATCCGAGTTTGGTTCAACTATCTGATCTGCCTTTTGGCTGGGTTGCATGGAGGGAAGCAGTAGGTAAACAATGGGTTAGATCAAAAAGATAGTCATTTCAAACGGGAATTATAGCTCAACAAGAACGAGACTGCCGGCAGGATCCGACTACTCGCTCGGCTCCGCCGTCATCTATGCAGCTTTCGCTTATTCCGTAGCTGAGGAAGCCTATACGACGATGCGGAAATTAGCTCTAAAACACAAAATAGGATTTTTTGATGTCAGCAGCGACGACGGCGAAATCATTTTCCCTGATTAATAAGGCCCCTTCAGAATTCTACCTAAGGGAGTACATACTTGGTGATACATGAATACTTTCCAGGCTGGAACGTATCTAAAGAAAAAAAAGAAGATTGGTTTATAAACTACGAAATTCCAGGAAACAAACAGTTTCTAAATGCTGTATCGGAAGGTGCTAGTATTGGTGAACTCCGTCTTCGTTTGGGAATAATATTGAAGGAAATGGGAGACTTTATCGGTTGGTGCTGTACTGGATGAAAAGACGAATTGCCGACACCAAACCGAGAAATCTTGTTTGCAATCTCAAAAGATCAAAGTGGCAAGGGTTATATGTCGGGTGACAAGAACATTATCTCATTAGTTGCCGCGTAAATCGCGGTTTTTTTATTTTATGGGATCAAGCTCTTGTCAAAACCAAATGACAATAACTTGATCTCATTCCCGACGAGTCTCCTTTGAAGTGAAAAGGAGGTATACGAAAACTCCCTATGGGATTAAGCTAACGGGCAGAGATAGTGTCAATGCAGGATTTGGAAAAATTAATTTCATTGTTATCTCTTAGCATTATGGAATTTGGAATACAGTCAGCATATCGAGCCATTTTCTTTGTTCCTATAGTTTTAAATAGTAAAGTCACAACATGTTTGACACCTTGATGTTCTCGGATGCGCCTTGGGATTCACCGATCGAAACCGAGAAATGGGTGACGATCTGCATTACGTCGAACGAGATTGAGAAGTCAAATCGAATCTTCGATGCTCTGCAGCAAGACGGCCATGTCAATATGCCGTTACAGGAGGAATCCTTCTGTCCTGGATTCGGCGACGTCACGGACAAGTTCGGCGTGACCTTCCAAGTCTACACTGAGATGTAAACCATACCACA
Organism: Paenibacillus sp. GCM10027630; assembly: GCF_042676305.1. Taxonomy (NCBI): domain Bacteria; kingdom Bacillati; phylum Bacillota; class Bacilli; order Caryophanales; family Paenibacillaceae; genus Paenibacillus; species Paenibacillus sp. GCM10027630. The sequence continues at coordinate 2,714 of NZ_JBHTGY010000075.1, forward strand.
CGAAGAAAGAGTTGCCCACAATCTGGTGGCGCTACTCTTTTTTATATACAAACGAATTCTTTAATATGTATTATAGTATTGAAGAATTCGTTCCATGAAGGGTGGACACCGCAATGAAAGTAACCGCACCAGAACTTCAGTTATTTGACGAGTTGAAGCCGGGGTTAACCTCGTTCTGTTATAGGATGCTAGGATCTATCGATGACGCAGACGATGCCGTGCAGGAAACCTTCATCCGCGTCTGGCAAAGCTGGAGCTCTTTCCGACAGGAATCCTCGTTTAAAACGTGGGTCTACCGGATCGCTTCAAATTTATGCCTGGACAAGCTAAGACAAACGAAGCGCCGCATTCGCCCCGTAGACTTCTCCGGCCCAGCGGAATCCATTGTCGAACCTCGCGAGACGTTACCTGACTCATCTTGGATTTGGCCAGCCCCTGAATTTTCGAATAATCCGGAAGATATTTTCATCCGTAAAGATACGCTACATATCTGTTTTATTACACTTTTACAGCTCTTGCCTCCCCGTCAACGTGCGGTGATGATTCTGAAGGATGTATTCGAGTGGCCTTCTAAGCAGATTGCAGAGACGTTAGGCATGTCGTCGGCAGCGGTAAACAGCGCTCTGCAGAGAGCCAGAGATACGTTGGAGCGGGAACAACTCCGTTCCGATGAATTCAATAGGAGCGAAGAGACACCTGATCAGGAATTGCTGTCGCGTTATGTGGAGGCCTTCGAGCAATTCGATATCAATGCCCTGGTTGCCTTGTTTCATGAAGAAGGTCGGATGTCGATGCCGCCTTTCCCTATGTGGGTGCGCGGCAAGGACGATTTGTTCAAGTTCTTCACGCTTACGCGTTGGCATTGCGAGGGATCCCGGTTTGTGCCGGTTTCGGCGAATGGTGGTTTTCCTGCGTTAGCGCAGTATATGTGGAGCAGGGAAGAGGACGGCTTGGTCCCTTGGGGGATTCACCTCTTAGAAGTGAAAGACAACAAAGTATTCCACGTCCAAAATTTCATCAATCGAAAATTATTTGCCCGTTTCGGACTTCCGGATCGATTGGACCGATGAATTTCGTCGGTTGGCTTCGTCTATAGAAGTGAAAACAAAAACAAGAGAGGATGTTATTACAATGGAAACGAATCAATCGACGAAAATTACCGTGCAAATCGTCATTCAAGCGCCAGTAGAGAAAGTATGGAGGTACTGGTCCGAGCCGGAACACATCAAGAAGTGGAATCAAGCTTCGGAGTCGTGGCACGCACCGAAGGCGGAGAATGATCTGCGGGTTGGAGGCAAATTCCTTACCCGAATGGAAGCAAAAGACGGCAGCATGGGGTTTGACTTCTTTGGAACATATGATGTCGTGAAGCTGCATGAGCAGATCTCATACACAATGGAAGATGGGAGAACGGTTGAGATCTCGTTCCTGAATCAAGGAAACGAAACCAAGGTGATTGAAATATTTGACGCGGAAAGCACGCATTCCATTGAAATGCAGCAGGCGGGATGGCAGGCGATTTTGGATAATTTCAAGAAATATACGGAGGAATCCCGATGATCGAGACGAATATGAAAACGGGGACACCGCCAGTAAAAGAAATCTCTAATGCGAGGCTATGGACAGCGCGTGCCATGAGCGGGATTGTCATTCTGTTCATGCTGTTCGATGGGATCGGGAAATTCGCCAAGCCCGTACCAGTGGTAGAAGGCACGGTCACGCTCGGATTCGCGGAGCACCACCTTGCAACGTTGGGCGTATTAGTATTGCTCTGCACCGTCCTGTATGCCATTCCGCGAACTCGGTTCCTGGGGGCGCTACTGCTCACGGGTTACTTAGGAGGCGCGGTGGCTGCACATCTCAGGTTGGATAATCCGTTGTGGTCACATCTGCTGTTTCCCGTCTATGTCGCCATACTGGCTTGGGGGGCGCTGTGGCTAATCGATCGAAGATTGCGCAATCTTCTCCGGGAACGCGAATAACATATATACTGCCGCCGAGGAAAAAAACGGCGGCTTTTTTGTTGCATCGCTACGGTATTAGCATCATCAGGAGGCTGCTGCCTTTTTCGATCGGTTGGCTTTGCTGTGTTGACAGGCTTTGAATTTCAAGATGAGAGTAGATACTATAGGATTGCAGCCCATTAAGCTACCCCGAAAATTACTCTTAGCACAAACCCAAAAATGGCAGCACTGATCCCGCACGGGACAAAATGACGGTCGAGAAAGCATATAAGGTCTCCTGCAAATCTATGATATGGGAGGAAAAAACATGGTATGGAAAGCTGATTTCTCTTGATGGATGCAGCGACGGCCAAAAGCATTACGTATCCCTATTTAAAAACTAACTGAAAAAACCCGCTTGTTTAAGTAAGATGATGCTAGATAACCCACAATCTACGAAAGTTTAAAACAGTATTTCGATGGAGTAACAAGCAGACAGTTAAGGACTAAGCATCCAAAAATGATTACGAGACACTATAGCTCAATAAACATCAATATGAGGCTGCTGCGAAAATGACCAGCAGCGCTAAAGGTTTTATTCGTAATTGAGGGTTATATTAAGGACTCTAATAAGGCAAAATGATCGAAAAGGGAGAGGGGGTATAATGATGAATTTTTTCTTTAAGTTGTCAGCAGAAAATAATGTATTAGACTGAATGACCTTATTCCACGCGGCTTTTTGAATTCACTTACTGTTAGACTCCATAAAATAAGTTTTAGACTGACCCTACAAATCGAAACAGCGACAGCCAAGGACGAGAAAATAGTAGAGTGAAGGGCTGGGCATCCAGCCCCTCCTCATCAAACCGTACGTGAGGTTTTCCCTCATACGGCTTTCCGACGTTCTTCAC
>NZ_JBHTGY010000076.1:0-5655 GCF_042676305.1 Paenibacillus sp. GCM10027630
AACAGAAACCAGCTCCTCCTTCTCTTCTTCTCTTCAACTTACTACAGGGTGAAATCCTGCGAATTCATGAGCCTGAGTGAGGAAACTGAATCATTTCGAGGGAGCGTAATCGTGGGTTTCTCGGCGTCGTTATTTCAAAGAGGTGTTCCTGCTGGCTTAACGGGAATTATAGTTCTTCCCATTTGGCCCACATTTCCTTTGGATTTAGTTCATATACTTCATTCTCACGATACATGTAATCCTGCATGATGAATTCTCATCGTATCGTTGCGTTGATACTTGTTGATAAATTCGTTGATCTCTTTTTTCGTATATTTCTTTCCTTTTTCCTGATTTGAGGCCAGCTGCTCCAGTACAATCAGTTTTTTCCTATATTGTCTAGGAATACGCTTCAATTTTTCGTAGGCAGAGAAGAAAGAATTCAATACGGACTGTTTAAAGCTTCTCAAGTTTCCCTGTTTGCTGCTGTTGTTCTTTGACTCTCGTTTTTTTGAAAAAAGGATCTATATCGCGTTAGCATTCTGTTACAAAAAATAGTCATTAAGAGAGAAATAGTTCGTATTCTTTTCTCTTCTTTCGCTTATTAGACTCGCTTCTCTCAGTTTCATCGCATGATGGGTTATCGTTGGGGGCGAGACGCTTAGCTTTTCCGCTAACTTGCCCGTGCATTTCTCCGTCGGCAAGTAGAATAAGCATTCGTATGCGAGTCGGATCAGCCAGTGCTTTATGGTAATTCACAATTTTATCGAGTTGGATACAAAGCCCCCGTCTATTGCAAATCACGACATATGAGTTATTGTCGGTTGACAAGAACTTGATGTCATAAATGACAAGAACTTTATCCCATTCCCGACATAAAAACAACGTCAAAAATTTTGACGTTGTTTTTAATAATTTGTATGTTACACAGTCAAAGCCTGCATTTTTATATGAAGTTAAAATAAAATTACCATAATCCGGCTGTGACAAGTCAGGTTAAGAGATCCTGTGCTCTTTTCGTTTATAAAATTAATACGTATTATATACACTTTCACATTCTTCCACGGTCGGTTGATAAAAACAGTGCTTCTTCCATCGTCCTACGAGCGGTTGATTATACCAAGTTGGCGGACATGGTCCGGGATTATCGAACGTTCCTGGGCGGAAATACCATAGGGAGAATTCTGCTGGCCAATTCCGTTCCCCATTTACAGCCCGTTGCGCCAGACGGCGTTCCCTCTCTCTTGCGTTTTGATAGTACATACCATGTTGCAACGCTTCGAACGCATGCGGCTGGTTGATCATTTGGGGAATTGTCCGGATTCCTTTAAAATCGGAGCAATTCGCTATTATTCGGTTAATGCCAACATTTCCAACAAGGAGCATGCCCGTTTCGCCTTCGGTCTCAGCTTCAGCTCGAAGCAACCTTGCCAACATATTAATATCCTGTTCCCTGGCTTTTACGACTGCCATTGGCTCACCTCTTTAGATTTCTTTCTATCCTCATCATATTGTAGGTGAAGCGGATGTATTACTCTGCCAAAATAGAAAGCCCTAATACTTTTACGTTATGTAACCATTGTCGGGAATGAGATAAAGTTCTTGTCATTGAGATTTGACAAGAACTTTATCCCATAAAACAAAAATGCTGCGATTTACGCGACATTTAATGAGATAAAGTTCATGTCATCCGACAGTTATATAGCCCATTTTTTAATAATAATATCCATTAAATCTTGATTATCAAGAGTCTGATAATAGAGACCAATGGCTCCGGAATCGAACGTTTTATTTTCGATAAGTTTAAGCTTGGTCTTCTCTTTGAGTCCTTGAAACAACGGCAGCCCGCTGCCGATCAGGACAGGAGATACCGTGATTTTGTACTCATCGATAAGATCAAGACCCATCACGTGGTGCGCAATCCCGGGACTGCCGAGTATGACAATATCTTTTCCTGGCTGCTCCTTCAAGTTCAGGATTTCTTTCTTGACATTCTCTTTCACCAGTCTGGAATTGTTCCATTCCACTTTATCAAGCGTCTTGGAAAAAACAATTTTGGATGTTTGCTCAATCCACGCGGCATGCTCCCAGCTCATGCTCCGAACTTGAGGGGTTCGATGGCACCGTGGGCCAATAGCTGAGCATCATTTGATAAGTACCTCTACCCCAGAGGACGGTGTCGGCTGTACTCAAAATTTGCGCCGCGTGCTTCGCTAAATCATTATCGTAGGAAACCCAGCCAATGTCCATTGAGCCATTAGGCCCTTCTACAAAACCGTCAAGCGATGCATGCAAAAATAAAACAAGCTTTCTCATTTAAGTTCTCCTTTGTTCATGTGATATAAGGGATTGACTACATGTTACCATGTAAAGGTTTGGATGTTTCTTATGAATTGCGAATCTAACCTGCCCATTAGCACAACGCGGCTGCCGATTCTTGCTGGCAGCCACGTCTAAATTGTTTATGAGACTATAGTTTCCCGTTAGCCACCCATGCCCCTCTCGGGGCACCACAGAATAATGAAAATTTTGGTGCGGTGTTTTATACTATGTTTACGGCTGGTGAGGAAGGTCGTTACGCTATGGTGTCACGAACCCATCCGTTAGTCTGACTACGACGATCACGGTGCACCACGGTATGTCGCTCCTTTTTGGAAGCACACGGGGTAGAGTAATCCTATTCTGGTTGTTGCACCAGTCCTCAATTTTCATTGCCGTAGAAAGGTGAATGTTATGGATGTCCTGATCGAACGCGCTTGTGGTTTGGATGTTCACAAGAAGTCCATCACTGCTTGTGTTTTGACGCCCGATGGAAAGGAGATTAATACGTTTCGTACACATACCGTTTTCCTGTTCGACTTGATCGACTGGATCAAGCAGCATCGCTGTACACACGTGGCCATGGAGAGTACCGGCGTTTTCTGGAAGCCCGTCGTCAACCTGCTTGAAGCCGAGGAGATTCAGTTTCTTGTCGTTAACGCCCAACACATCAAGGCAGTCCCCGGCAGGAAGACGGACGTGAAAGATGCGGAGTGGATTTGCAATCTGCTGCGACATGGGCTACTGAAGCCTAGTTATATTCCTGACCGTAACCAACGTGAACTTCGCGAATTAGTCCGTTACCGTCGCAGCCTCATTCAGGAACGCTCCCGCGAACATAACCGGGTCCAAAAGGTCTTGGAAGGCGCCAATACATTATGGGCGTGAGCAGCCGCGATATGATGGGTGCCATGATCGAGGGCGAAGAAGATCCAGAAAAGCTGGCAGCCTTTGCACGGCGGACACTAAAGAAAAAGAAAGAAGAGCTGGAATTAGCCTTACGCGGCAACATGAGTGCCCACCAGCGGATCATGCTGAAAACCATGCTCACGCACGTCGATTTTTTGAATGAGCAGATTCTCGAACTGGATACGGAGGTAGCCAAACGGCTCGACCCTTTTTAGCAAGACCAAAATGAAAGTACCGGAAAACGTAAATCCTCGAAAACTCGCAAAGGCAACAAATATCTCCGAGCGGCACTGATCGAAGTCGCCCACTCCGTATGCAGATCCGACAACTACCTGGGAGCACAGTACCGGCGCATCGCCGCCCGAATAGGGAGACACCGAGCAGCCGTAGCTGTTGCGCACTCGATCATGATCATCGCTTACCATCTCCTTGCGCGCAAAGAGGGTTACAAAGATTTAGGCAGTCATTACTTTGAACAGCGACAGCAAGAAGTGATTGTTAGACAAGCCGTACGAAAGCTCGAGAATCTTGGTTTTCAAGTCACTCTTTCTAATTCGGAAGCCTCTTAACTTCATCATGTTTCATATATTCCTATGAAGCCCAGCTTTTAAAAACCATTAAAGCTGGGCTTAGCTTCGTGCTGCCATTTTTGGGTTTGTGCTAAGAGTAATTTTCGGGGTAGCGTAACGATCGATCCTCAAATTTTGCTTTTTTTCTCAGTCAGGAAAATAAAGGGATCTACATATTAGTTATGTATAATATGTAGATCCCCTTATTTTAATAAATTTTCCTCAACCAAGGTCTTGATAATGGAAAGTCTATTAGTTTATTATCTTTTAACAACAGTCCGTTCCGAATTGCAATATGGGCTCGAACCGTGGAAAATCCGAAAAGACGCCGCGGCTCAATGTACTTATTTTACTTTAAGGCTTTTGCTAATATCGGAGTAACTGGATACCTTTCCATTCTGTATAAAAACCTGTGAGCACCCAAAACCAAGCGATGTTGTATTATACGAATCCGGAGTTCCCATTACCGCAATTACTTCCTCGATTGTGGAACCGACTGTGTAAACTTTTCGTGCAATAATCTCATCCTTTTCCAGGCCTCTTAGTTGAGTGGTCAGCATTTTTTGCGTAATGCCGGGCATTAACCGTCGAAGCTCAGACGTCCGTTTCCGTCCTGTCATCAAATGATAGATGATTAAAGGCTTCCATTTCCCCCCCATGACTTCTAATGCCGCCTCCACACCAACTTTATACTTCTTTTGAACACTATTTTCCCTCTTTTCAGTCATCAATTACCCTCCGTAAAAGTTTTTGCTAGGAACATAACATTCGTTCACTCATCCGTTATTCTGGTAAGTTTCTAGGGCATCTATATCTAGGGCACTTCTATGTTCCTATGGCACCTGTATCATCCTATAGAACTTGAAAGTGCGTACTTCCGGATTATTTTAATACTGTTTATAATAGCATCAGCCATTGATAATGGCTACAAATTGGATGTTGAGAAAGGTAGGGAAGATACAGGTATGAGAGTATTAAGCGTTGTTTCGCACCCGAGAGAGGATTCTCTGACCTTTAAGGTTGCCGATCGTTTCGTACAAGGTCTTGCCGAGGCCGGCCACGACTATGAGATATTGGATTTACACCGGATTGGCTTTGATCCTGTTTTAAAAGGAGTAGATGAACCTGATTCGTCAGCTGCGAAACAGTCCTTTTCTCCTGAGGTGGAACTTGAAATAAGGCGCATGAAGGAGCATGATGCCTTAGCATTTATTTTTCCAATTTGGTGGTGGCATTTGCCAGCCATGCTAAAAGGTTATATTGACCGTGTATGGAACAATGGGTTTGCATACGGTTCGAACCAGCTTCATCATCAGCATGTCTTGTGGATTGGTTTGGCGGGCGCTTCCAAAGAACAGATGAAAAAGCGTAACTATGATGAAATGATTACTCATCTGCTCAATGTGGGAATTGCAGATTATTGCGGTGTTTCCAATTCAAAGGTTAGTTTATTATACGAGACTTTGAATTCTAATCCTAAGCATTATGAGATGCTGCTTAACCAAGCCCATCACTTAGGGTTGAATTATGCAAAGGAACAGAAGTCTCAAGTTAACTCTGAACTCTATTGACTCTGTCCAAGGAAATGCGATAACCAATAAAGTGAATCTGAATCTTATTTGAACAGAGAATTTTCAAATTAAATTGAGCACACTTTGTCAGAACGCTGGAGTTCCCGCAACGTTGTGTACGTCCTTTTTCTTTTTCATTGGCACTTATTCAAACGGAAATGTAGGTATTTCGCTAACGGAAAACGTTAGTTCAGAAACAGCGACAGTCTAGGACTTGCGCGCCTAGCCAAGCTAGGCACAACTTGCCGGTGAAAGTCCGGTCGGAGTAAAGGCCAAGCTGCTCCGTAGCTAACAGACGGCTTGGAAGA
>NZ_JBHTGY010000077.1:0-6979 GCF_042676305.1 Paenibacillus sp. GCM10027630
TATCCATGCACACCTTTGTAGAATTCCGGGTACATCTCTCCGCCACAGCTTTCACAGCCGAACTTGGGCGGTACACTTGGATCTCCACCATCCATTCGATCGAAGGTTTATGCCCTTTATTAAGTCAAAAAGTTAGCTTTCCTGAGAAACGTAAGCGTTGCGCCCAGCTCCTAGACCGACAAGAAGCAAAAGCACGCTGACGATTACAAGAGTCATCAAGGATAACGACCAAGCATGCGTGACATCATGAAGAAATCCAAACAGAATCGGACCGGCCGCCGCCAGAAGATACCCGACCGACTGAGCCATCCCTGACAATTCCGCCGCTGCCTGGAGTCCTTTGTTCGAAGTCCGAAGAAAGCGAGAGCCAAACTAATGCTTGACCCTACGGCGATTCCAATGCAAATCATCCATAACCATGTCAATTCCGTATTCCCCGTCAGCAAGCCAATATATCCGATAAGGTGGAAGAGAACGGTCATCGCGACAATACCTCTTTGGTTCTTATTCCGGGCAGCAATAATCGGAACGATAAAAGAAAACGGAAGACTAATGAACTGCATTCCAGCTAACATCCATCTGGCGGTAGCGATGCTCATTCCCCGCTCATGAAGCAGCTCCGGTAACCAATTGGCATTGATATAGAACAGAAAAGATTGCAGACCCATGAACAAAGTAACTTGCCAGGCCAGCTTCGAGCGCCAGACAGAGCCTCCTTTAGCTGGAATAGAGGCATAGGTGCGGCGACTCCGCAGCTGCGGCAGCCAACACAAAACCGCGAGTCCTGCTAACAATGCCCAGCACCCTAATGACCCTCTCCAACCTAATCCGGCTCCAACCGAGAGAGGTATGCTTATTCCGGAGGCCAGCGCTCCGAATATATTCATGGATGCGGAGAAGGCTCCAGTCATTGGTCCAACTTGGTCAGGAAAGTCCCTTTTAATTAAACTAGGCAGAAGCACATTCCCAACCGCAATTGCAAGCCCAATGACCAGAGTCCCAACAAACAAAGCCGTAACGGAGGGTAACGATCGCAATAGGATGCCTGCCGTTAACAATACCAAGCTTGCCATCAAGGAAGATTCCATCCCTATCCGGTGCGCTATTTTGGGTGCAAGCGGAGAAAGGATGGCAAAAGCGAGCAGCGGCAAAGCACTAAGCAGGCCCGTATTTGTATTAGACAAATGGGTTTGGGAATGAATATATCCAACCAACGGACCCAGTCCAGTGATGGGTGCCCTAAGATTCGCTGCAATGAATAAAATCCCCAAAATCAGCCAAACTATACTGGCTCGGGAACGTACGGCTACTTCTTTATTAACGTTATCAATAATCAAAGCGAATACCTCTTCCTGTCTTCCGTCGCTAAGTTGTCTTTACGAGGCCGGGATAAGCTTGATTTGGGCTTGCGATTGACCAGATAAATGCTGATTCCAATGAGAACAAGCCCGACCAAAAGGTAGCTGGAAAAAGCTTCGTTCAAAAACAGCACGCCGCTAATAACGGAGATGACCGGGACGAGAAACGTATAAGAAGCAACTTTGCTGGCATCGCCTGCATTCACTAGCGTGAAATAAACAACCCAAGAGGCCGAAATCCCAACAACGATCCCAAATACAAGTCCAAATAAATAATGCCCATTCCACACGATATCCGACCATTTTTCCGTAATCGAACCAACAGAAGTCAGCGCGATTCCTCCGATTGTACATTGAAAGGCCACCAGCCAAATGGAATCTACCCGCGAGCTCACTTTTTTGACATACACCGTGCCGATAGCCCAACTGAATGCCGTAATAAGCGCCAATACGATACCCAAGACAGCTATATGCCCCGATAACCCTCCCGCGCTTACAGCCGCCACGCCAAGGACCCCGATAATCAAGCCCGTTACCTTTAATCCCGTCATCAATTCTCCTAACCATAACCAGGCCAAAATCCCGACAAGGATAGGCTGAAGATAAACGATAACCGAGAACAATCCCGATGGCATATGCATCATCCCGACGGTCTGCAGCCCATAGAACAGAGCGACGTTAAACAGTGATGAAGTCAGATAGACCGGCCAGTTTTCTTTCCAGCGTATTTCTTTCCGTTTGGACCAATAGCCGACGATTAATAATATTCCTCCGATCAACGTGCGCAATCCGGCGAATAGAAGAGGAGGCGTATATTCAAGAGCGATTTTATAGATAGGCCACGATATTCCCCATACAATAACAAGAAAAGTGACCAGACTTATGGTTTTGGATCGTGATAATTTCTTCATGTTGGCTACCATTCTCCTATTCTCTAATCTAATTATCCTAAGAATCAATCATACGCCCCTTCTTTTTAGTTATCAAATTACTTTTTTTAGTTATCCTTTTTTTGAATATATTGGTTAATGCTTGTTTGAAAAATAGGCCATGAACTCTACTCGCGTAGATATTCATGACCTTCTCAGTGCATCTTTAATATGTTTTACGTACTGAGTTTAGGACAGGAGCGCCCCGCCCTCAATCAGGATAACGGAGCCAGTGGTGAATCCGTTTTTCGCAAGGTAAACATAAGCTTCGGCAATATCTTCCGACTGCGCGATCCGTCCGACAGGCAATTGGCGCGCAATGGCGTTGAACATGGATTTCCGGTCTTCCTCCGGCATACCTGCGTAGACAGGCGTATCTACGATTCCGGGAGAAACCACATTGACCCGAATCGGGGCAAGATCCACCGTCAATCCCCGCATTAAACCCTCCAACGCCGAGTTGATCGCAGCCAGCGTGGATGCCCCCTTCGGAGGCCGTTTGCCGTAAACGCCGGAAGTCAAGGAGATGGAACCTTCTTGATTCAAATAGGGGATAGCCGCTTTAACGGTGATATACTGGCCCCAGAACTTGCTGTCGAAAGCAGTTTGCGCCTGTTCAACCGGCAATTCGTGGAACTCACCCATCGCGCCTTCGCCCGCGGTGATCACCAAGTGATCAAACTTGCCAACCTTTTCGAAAAATTCTCCGGCTTTCTCTTCACTCCGAAAATCCAGCTCGTAAGCTTCAACATTCCCGCCAAGCATTTGTTTGGCTTCCGAGAGCTTGGCAGCGGAACGGCTTGCGATAACTACCTTTGCCCCTTCATCCAGAAATGCCTTGGCAGTCGATAATCCAATACCTGATGTGCCTCCTACAACTATGACTCGCTTCTCTTTCAATGACATTCGGATAGCCTCCTTATTTTCCCATTAATGATAAGCCCGCTCATATTGCTTTGGAATGGTGGTATATTCACTTCTAAGCGATTTAGCAGCATGGATAGTCCAGTAAGGATCTCGAAGCATGCCACGGGCGATCGCCACTAAATCCGCTTCTTCGCTGCAGATGACGGATTGAGCAAGTGCCGGGTCCTCAAGCATGCCTACAGCTACGACGGGCACCCCAAGAGCCTCCCGAATTTTGCGCGCAAAAGGAACTTGATAACCTGGGTAGTTGCCAGGCTTTCTTTCCCCTACGGGTCCTTCCCCGCCAGAACTTACATGAAAGACATCTACACCTGCTGCATGGTAAGCTTTAGATAACTTAATGGCATGTTCCATACCATAACCCCCATCCGCGTACTCTACGGCAGTGATTCGGAAAAATAACGGCATATCTGCAGGCATTTCCTTTTTGACCGCCTGTATGACCTCTACCCCAAATTTGGTCAGGTCTTGTCCATACGCATCTTCGCGTTTGTTGGTAAAAGGGGATTGAAACTGATGAATTAAATATCCGTGCGCCCCGTGAAGCTCAATCATATCTACGCCTGCCTGAACAGCCCGGCGGGCTGCATCAGCGTAGAGCTGTACCATCTGATTTACCTCATCGACTGTAAGTGCACGGGGCATCTTATAGCGGGATCCCGGATATGGTATAGCGGAAGGGGCCACTGGCTCTTTAGCATCTTCCGCTTTTCGGCCAGCATGAGCAATTTGAATCCCAATCTTGGCCCCGTGAGCATGAACTCCATCAATAATTCTGGCAAATGCCGGAATATGGTCATCGGACCAAATCCCTAAATCAAAGTCGGTTATTCGACCATCCGGCTCAACGTCCGTCATTTCCATGATGATCAAGGCTGCACCGCCAATTGCGCGGCTAAGGTAGTGAACATAATGCCATTCGTTGGGTTTGCCATCCCTAGCGGTTACGGAATATTGGCACATGGGGGCCATGACTACCCGATTTTTCAATTGTAAACCTTTAATTTCATAAGGAGAAAATAAGTGAGTGGTCAAGTCAGAACCTCCATTAATTGATTGTTTACATAGGTCATATCATCAACTCTTCGCCTATCGGATATTCCCATAGTCCCAGTTTTCCCTTCACTGGAATATAGGGCTTCAGCAGACGGAAACCCGCTATTTCCCACGCAAAATAACCTGGACTGTAATCGCCTAACAGGAAGTCATCCCCCGTCACGACCTTCCCGCAATCCAGAATGGCTGACGTATGATTAGCGTCGATGACTTGATAACAATTCGTAAGCTCGCAAGTTGCAAGGATAACCCCCGTAAGGAGGTTTTGTTCCGTATAGCCATTCTTGGCGAGTAAAGAACGGATGGGTTCATATTTGCAGGCCTGCTTATCGACTTTCTGGCTTGCATGAATGGCCAACGGTCCGCGATACCGGGTCTTCCAGGATCTTGTTTCATAGAGAGTCTCGCCTTGGACAAGCAGAGTCGCCCACGGTTGAATCATGGATAATACTTTCATTCCTCTACGCTCCATTACTGTTCATAATGAAGTACTATTCCCCAAACATTCTCTAGACTTTCCATACACGCATAAAAAAGACGCAATCCCTCCGGTCGCATTAGACCTTCGGGAACAACCTCTGTTTCGCACGCTCAATTAAGCCTGAATTTCGTTTACGATTTGACGTAGACCCTCTTCGAGTGACGTGGCCGGACGTCCAAGCAGCTTCTGAAGATCATTGCTCTCGACTTCCAATGCGCCATCGCGAATCGCACTCTGAATTCCAACCAGAATCGGAACGACCAGTTCAGGTACACCTACGCTGCTCATTATGCTGGCATAAGTTTCGTCATCCACTTGTTGAACGGGAACTTCCCGGCCCAAGACACCGGCAAGGACAGAAGCTAGCTCTTCTTGTGTAGCAAGTTTGCCGGACAGCTCATACACGGAATTCTCATGGCCAACTCCCGCCAGTACGGCTGCAGCTGCCTGTGCATAATCGCGACGGGTCGCCCAGCCTACTTTGCCGGATCCCGCCGAAGTCAACCAAGGTGCTCCTCCAAGGACTGCTTGAATGCTGCTAGTCTCGTTCTCCAAGTACCAGTTGTTGCGCAGGTAGGAATAAGGAATCCCCGAGTTTCTGATGGCTTCCTCAGTGGCACGATGCACCGGCGCAAGGAATATCGTGTTCTCGCTAGCGTTTCCTAAACTGGTATAAGCAATGAAACCGACATTAGCGCGCTTAGCAGCCGCTACAGCCGCAGTATGCTGGCGAGTCCGAGTTTCGTTGTCGCCGTCCGTGGAAACGATCAAGAGGCGGTCGATACCTGCGAACGCTTTATCTAGCGTATCCGGCTGTTCAAAATCCCCAAGCCTTACATCAACGCCGCGAGCTCGAAGGCTCTCCGCTTTCTCCGGGTTGCGAACGCTGACGGCAAGATCCTTAGCCGGTACGGTTTCCAATAAAGTTTCTACTACAAGTGATCCCAATTTCCCTGTTGCGCCTGTCACCAAAATTTTCATCGTAATTCCTCCTATAGTATGAATCTAATAATCACAGTCGTTATAACTACTTTGGTTACAACGATGGCATAAAAAAGCTCTAAGAGCTTTTTTTACACAAACTGAGAAGCTAGCTGGCTTAAGTTCACTTGAGCCAACCTTTGTTCCATCGCGGTTTGGGCTTCCTTCATTTCCGAACGAAGAGCCGCTTCAATATTCCGGCCAACCGGGCATTGGAGATTCGGTTCATCGTGAAAATTAAACAGTTGACCGTCCTCGATGACTTCCACGGCGCGGTACACGTCCAGAAGCGTGATCTGATCGGAATCCTTCAGCAAGGAAGCGCCGCCCACCCCGAGACGAATGTCTACCAAACCCGCCTTCTTAAGCATCCCCATTATCCTGCGGATTATAACTGGATTCGTATTCACGCTGCCCGCTATGAAATCGCCGGTACAATCTTTGGAGCTAACGGCGATCAGAGAAAGGATATGGACAGCAATGGAAAATCTGCTACTAATCTGTTTCACTTTAGCATCACCACCGTTGTAACCATTGTAGTTACTTCGCGACAGAATGTCAACCCATAACCCGGCACACATCGGGATCCATATCGAGCAGTGAACCGAACTGCGCCATTCCCGCATTATTAAGCAAAATATCGATGGACCCGAGTCTTTCGATCAAATTGAAAACGGCGGCGTCCACTTCAGCCTTAACAGATACATCAGCGGTTGCAATAAAAACTTTAATTCCATAAGTTCGGGTCAATTCTGCCTGTAAGGACTCCAAGTCGCTGTTCGTTCTTGCCATTAAACCAAGCTGTACGCCTTCTGTGGCCAAAGCAATCGCAGTCGCCTTTCCGATTCCTTTCCCCGCTCCGGTAATAATTGCTGTCTTATTGTGCAATTCCATGAACATCTCTCCCATTCAATCGTTTAATTGATCCAATCTGGACAAACTGAAAAAAGATGATTTTCAGCATCTCTCAGCTCCTGCTCATTAACAATCATAATTCCCATTTTTGGTGTTGAGCATGTGCTTCAAAATCATGCAGTGAAAAAGTAAGTTGCTACAGTTATTTTAACTATTATACAATAAGAAAAACCGTCCTTGCGGACGGACTCCGGCGATTGAGTTCAGTTTGGCGAGTGGGAGGGCATCAAGGTGGGCTACGATTGCCTCTTGAACTTGTGTACATTTGATCATATTTTTATTGGTTTGAACACAAGATTCAAAGGGCAACCGCTGACGCTTCTCCGCTCCAC
>NZ_JBHTGY010000078.1:0-17186 GCF_042676305.1 Paenibacillus sp. GCM10027630
ATGGAAGAAGCTAAGCAGGTCGCATAATTTTTTAAAAAAGAGCCCATGGATTTGGGATCAGTCTGACTTTCAAAGAATTGAATTATGAAATTGACTTAATGTGCAGTTATTTTTTCATTTTTAGCTGGAACCAAGAGTCTTCCATGAAAATTGATGTATTTTTGCAGGTATGTTCCCTCAACAGCAAATTTGTTAGAAAATAACTGTATGTTTGCAGGTTTTTTTGAGGACCGATGTTCGAATGAGGATCAAGCACTGATTTTGAGGTTGAGCCTTTTTTATAATATTAGTATAAGTTTGAACCGGAGGTTCACCTTTCTGATATTGCAAGAAAAGCTACAACTTAGACACGAATGTATCTTCTTCGAGAGGGCTTCGAATAGAAGCTTTTCTTATAATATCAGAAGACTTTATAAGTTTTCAGCGGAGCTGAACAAGTCTAATATTGCAAGAAAAGCCACCGCTAAGACACGAATGTATCTCCTCGAAAGGGCCTCGAATAGAAGCTTTACTTATATGATAGAATTGGAACAAGTGCAGCTATCTGTTTGAGAAAAGAGGAAGGGTGACCGTTATGCTACGACGAGTTCCCAGTGTTATACTCCCGCTATTACAGGACTATGTACAGCTGATTTCCTTGCACATACCGGAAGTTGTTTGTGGTGTTTACCTTCAGGGCTCAATAGCTCTGGGCGGGTTTATTCCCGGTAGAAGCGACATTGACTTTATTACCGTTGTATCCGGACCGTTAACATCGGAGGAAATTAGTCGAATAGATCTCCTCCATGAACATTTGAAAAGCAAACACGACTATTACAGCGTTATGGAGGGCCAATATACAACACTGGATCATCTAAGAAAAACCGCTCCATTGGAGCGGGAGCAGTTTCCGAAATATTTTTATGGCGAGAACAGGGGGCTTACGAAAGGACAGATAGACAATACGGCTTTATGGATTTTAAAGAAGCATGGTCTGACACTTTTGGGACCCGAGGTTAATGATCTGGATATTCATGTCGGGTGGCCAGATTTGCTGAAGGCGATGAAATATAATTTACATACGTACTGGACGGAAAAAGCGTATAACTATGAGTTGTTTTTGCAGGACAATTGGGTAGATGATACGGTATTGACGTTAGGAAGGATTGCCTACACTCTCGAACACCAATCTGTGGTAACCAAGGATCAAGGTGGCCACTATCTAATGCAGACACTCCCGTTTGAATGGCACGCCCTTATTTATGAAGCTATGCGAATTCGTCAAGGGATGAGTGAGAACGGATATTTCCCTTCTATTGCTGAACGCGCAGCACGGACACAGAGCTTCATCAGATACATGGTGAAAGTGTGCACGGAGCAATATCATTTAGATAAATGATTCATAGGACATAGCGAAAATGGAAAAGCAGGCAGGTTAGAAACCTTTATTTTATTCAGCAGCGGCTGTTGTAGCTTGTTTTTTCATAAACCAAACCATCAGCAGCGCACTTGCAACAAACGAGATAACAATCAAAACAAATGGCAGCCGCGGGTTAATAGCGTATGACCAGCCTCCAATAACGCCAGACGGGGAAACGAAAATTAAAATCATGACGGATAGAATGGAAAACACTTTGGCACGTTCTTCATCCTGTATGACATTGGCAACGGAGGCTTCCAGATAAGGGTATGTAATAATAGTGCCTACAGCGAATAGAATGGTGCTTCCGACAATCCAAAAGGTGCCTTCGACAGGCGCCACAATCTGCAGCAGCATAGCCGCGGCCGATAAAAGGAACCCCATAACCATATACCGGTTTACATGGACGGGTTTAATTCGCGGTACCACGTACAAGATTAACAGCAGCATGGACACAGAGGTGACGGCAGGAAACCAGGCTATAAAAGCTTCGCTAAAATGAAGCGCTTTCACAAGGTATATGGAAAGATAGGTATTGCGCATATTAAGCTGAAACTGATACAGAATATAAATGCCGAATAAGAGCAGCAGCGGTGTGTTGGCGAAAACCATTTTCACTACTTGCCAATAATCGCTCAGGATAACGCGGGGCTGAAAGGCACCCTGCTCCTGACTTTTGCGAATCCCCATTTCCGTTTCATGGGTGGCGTAATTACGACCTATAAACATCAATGTCATACTTACAAAAGCAATCAAGTACATGATTCGATTCGCGGGGACTAAACCATAGTGGCTGACAAGAAGCCCGCCGAGAGGAGCAAATAATCCACATATTATATTGATCAATTGAAGGACATTAAAAATATGCGGGCGTTCATCTGGCTTCGTAACTTCAACAAGCAGACAATACCAAGCGGTATTGGGAACCTTTTGAAAGCTGTTAAAGATGGCTGCCGCCAGGAAAAACCAAATATTTTGGGAAACAGCCCACAGCAGAGTCGCTGTACTCCAGCTCACGAAATCAAAAATCATCAATGCTTTTTTACGGCCCATCCGGTCGGTTAAATATCCGCTTATTAGTGAAGTGAATATTTGAAGCATAAGTCCGAGGGACGTAAGTAAACCGATCTGCGTTTCGCTTACGCCAAGCTCCAGCATATAGACCGAGGCATAGGTCAAATACAGGCTGTACGGCAATAGAAACATCGGCTCATACAGCATGCATCCTCTGGCGTTTCCTTGTAGCTTGTTGAACAAAGCTTTCCCTCATTTCATAATTGGTTCCGTTCAATAGGAGATTTAACTGAACATCCAGCACCCTAAGCTTAATGTGCCCAGTTGATATTGTTGATGGAGGAGAGTAGCTTTTCTCATGCGATCAGCGGCCCCCATGCTAATAAACAGCGGAGCAAGATGTTCTTTGGTTGGCACGGCTTTGGCGGCAAAAGGCGCGCGGTTCTCATAATCGAATAAAGCTTCCAAATCCCAAATATGAATTCGCTCCGCAATCCATTGATCGAATTCGATAGCCCAATCCTCTGCATCTTTGGAGTCCCAACTTAATAAGCCGGCATTGTGCACAGTGCCTCCGCTACCAATGATTAGAATGCCTTGCTGCCTTAAGTGCAGAAGTGCTTTACCGATTCGATATTGTTCTTCCGGCACCAGGCGAGGGTTCACGGAAAGAGCTACTATGGGCGTGTCTGCTCGTGGAAGCAGCAGTGAAAGGGGTGCCCAAGCGCCATGGTCCAGCCCGCGTGAATCGTCTATAGAGCAGGCAACCCCTTCGGACGCAAGGAGTCGCTGGATATGAAGGCTGAGCACAATGTTTCCAGAGGCAGGATAGGTTATATCGTATAGCTCCTGCGGGTAGCCGAAGAAATCATGGAGTGTCTCCAGTTGGGATGCTCCTGAAATTAATTGTCTAGGGCTCTCCCAATGGGCACTCACTATGACAACACCTTCGGGTTTGGGTATCTGTGCACCGAGAATTCTCAGAAAACGCGTGTACGGATGGTGCTCCAGTACGAGTGTCGGTGCGCCATGAGCCATGAAAAAGGATGGGAACATAACAGCACCTCCAATTGGTTGATATAAAGTTATCATATGCGCAAAGAGATGCTCAATACAATCAGATATTTCAGAATATTTGTAATGTTCACGTTAACATAGATATATTTTTAATTGCCTGTTATAATTTCAATAGTGGCAAAAGTTCAATACAAGCTGGAGGTTACTCTAATGAAATTATCTGTTTTTACTGTAGTTACACCGGATTTGACACCTGAAGAGCTTGCCGTAGCAGCCAAAGAAGCAGGTATTGATGGTATTGAATGGCGTTTTAAAGACATACCACAAGATGCTTTGGAGGAAAAACCATCCTTCTGGCGGAGAAATCTATGCTCCATTGACCCTGCAGCAACTGATGCTGAGCTGGAGCGCTTTGCTCATGCAGCTCAAGATAACGGATTGAAAACAGTGAGTGTTACCCCTTATTTGCAACCAGGTGATTTAAAAAGTACAGAACGTGTACTTCAAGTAGCGCAAAAGCTGGGTGCAGAGACGATTCGTGTAGGCGTACCGGCATACAATGGCACGCAGCATTTTAACGAGCTGTATGCACTTGAGCTTGAGTACCTGAAGGGCGTAGAGTCGCTAGCTAAGCAGTATGGCGTGAAGTGCTTGGTGGAAACTCATCATAATACGATTACCGCAAGTGTTTCAGGCGCTTACCGTTTGGTAAGTCAATTTGATCCAAAGCATATCGGCGTATTATTCGATCCGGGCAACATGGTGCATGAAGGATATGAAAATTTCCGTATGGGCTTGGAAATTCTCGGGCCTTATCTGGCTCATGTCCACATCAAAAATACAGGCTGGAAGAAAACAGAAGTTCGTGAAGACGGCTCTCAAGCCTGGACTTCTTATTGGGAGCCTAACTTCCAAGGTGTTGTAAATTGGAAGCAAGTGCTAACTGATCTGAAAGCAGTTGGTTACGAAGGTTACCTCGGCGTTGAAGATTTCAGCGGTCTTTATGGTTCAAAGGAACTGCTTCAAAAGTACGGCGAAGAAACCCGTGCTCTTTTGGCAAGCATCTAAATCATACGAATAATAAATACCCGCTCAGTAGGTTATCAAACTACAAGGAGCGGGTATTTTTTTTCGATGCTCTGAAAATAAGAAGCTGAGTACCTCCTTCACAGGCTTTAGTGTTTTTGCAAGCGAGTCTCTTTCGACTATAATAATAAGAAACTGGCAACTATATTAGGAGGTATTGCATTGAATCCTGTAGCTAAGCTGCTTATCATTGGCGGAATTGTTATGATCGTCGCAGGAGTTCTGTGGGCTGTTGGAGGCAGGTTTCTGAACCTGGGAAGGCTGCCAGGAGACATTGCGGTTGAGAAAGGAAACTTCAAAGTTTATTTCCCGATAGTGACCTGCATTGTTATTAGTGTGGTGCTGTCGCTAATTATGTATATAATCCGTTGGTTCACCAAGTAACAGCCTGATATGTTTATATCTAGATAAAAGTAACTCCTAGAGCTCTCCCCGTTAGGTAATCCCCCGGTTTCTATACACTTCCACTACCCTTCGCATAATTGCGGAAGTCGGCTAAGCTGTAAAACAGGGCCAGACAAGAAGTATAATATAGAGCAAGGTGCATACACTCCTTATATGCAAAAAAGTCCTTCAATCGACATTATGAGAAAAGCTTCGCTTAGACGGAACTCTAAAGGAGGAATGTTGGTGGTTACAAGAATGACAGGTCTCATTGCCACGTTAATGGTAACTTTTCTGATCACATCTTGCAGCTTCGAGCACGGAGCGGCTAAGACATCTCCTGCAATGGCACCCGCAGCTCCCGCCCCAACTCCGCCCGTAGCCTCAACAGCAGTTAAAGAACGGGAAATGCTGTACAAGGCACCTTTTACAGGTTTATTTTCAGAGCAAAGAAATGAGAGTCGTCCCTTGTTAGTGATGGTGAACAACCATCCGTCAGCAAGGCCACAATCTGGCCTAAGCTACGCTGATGTGCTGTATGAAAGTCTGGCTGAAGGGGAAGTCACCCGGATAGCAGCCTTATATCAAAGCGCGGATGCAAACTTTACAATTGGGCCTGTACGCAGTATTAGACCCTATTATATAGATCTTGGAAAAATTTACGATGCTGTGCTTATCCATGCAGGCGGTAGTCCTGACGCTTATACTCAGCTGGATGAGCAGAAGCTCGATCACCTTGATGAAATCACTAATGCAGGAAGATTCTTCTGGCGGGAAGCATTTCGTAAGGCACCTCATAATTTGTATACAGGACTTGTGAAAATAAGAATGGGAACGGAGAAGCTGGGCCTGCGTAACGAATATAGTGCCGTTCAAGCGATGCCTGCTTATTTACCGGAGAATACGGACAGGCCAGGAATGCTTGCCTCAGGTATGCGCGTTACCTTTTTGCTGAAGAGCTATGCAGTTTCCTATACATACGATGCTGAGCTTAAGCTGTATAAGCGGTTTATTAATGATGCGCCACATCTGGATTTGGGTAATAATGAGCAGTTAGCGGCATCGAATGTTGTCGTTCTAGCCGCAGAGCATATTGTGTTAGATAATGAGGGGCGAAGAGATATCAAGATGGTTGGGAGCGGCATAGGATATTTGTTTCAAAGAAACATCGCCCAGCCCGTTGAATGGAGAAGAAATGATGTGTTTGACCGATTCCATCTGTATCAGAATGGGAAAGAGTTAGGCTTATTCCCGGGTAAAACGCATTATTTGATCGTGCCGAATAAGCCATCCTTTGAGGAGCACCTGACGATTCAATCTGAAAACCGGTAGCCGTCCATACTGGTGCTTTTGAACATTCAGGTGAATGTGTAGTTTATTCAATATTTTGGTGATAATGGAAAATGTTATATAAAAATAATGAAAATAAAAAAATGTCGTACAATAACTGTTGTACGACATTTTGTGCGAGGAAATTCCAAGATTTGACCAAATATTACTTATTTACTCAATAAAGTATAGTCCACTAGAACTATTAAATCAATAAATTTATGAATATTTCGACTTTCTTAACAGTCCCAAAATGTTGCATTTTCACTTTAGAAACTCGCTTAATCCATCTTGAACAAAATCAGGAGCTGCTTTTTTCAACTGCTCTACCGTATGTAAATAACGTTGGGTCGTGTTGATATGAGAGTGTCCCAAGTTCTGCTGAACCTGTTGAAGAGACGCTCCATAGAGCAAAGCTAAGGTAGCATTTGTATGCCGCAGCCAGTGAGGAGTGAATTTTTTTCCCAAATTGCACTGCTTGCTCGCTTTTTGAATAACACGTTCTACTTGGCGCGAAGACAATAAAAATACCCGTTGATCCTCCGAGCTTGTATCCCTGGATTTCGCATACTCCATAAATAACTCCGATAATTGCTGCGGTACCTTAATCGTACGTTTTTTGCCGCCTTTACCATCCATTATCGTTAACCAGACCGATGTCTCAGTTACATCCGTAGCAAAATGTCCCCATTCCATTGAACTGAGTTCAGATACGCGAAGCCCCATTAGAACAAAGGTTAAACCGATGAGATAGTCGCGAAAACGTTGTTTTTTTAGCTGATCCAGCAGGTGTCCGACCTCTTGTTTGGTTAAATAATGATTGCCGCTGTTAACCGTTATTCGGGGAGTGCTCACGCAAGATGTCGGATTAATTTGGAACAGCTTTATATTGGGATCGCTTCCCCATTTGTATAATGAACGCAATGGAGCGATAAAGCTAGCAACAGTAGCTGATGACATCGGTTTTTTTTGTTTGCTGCAAAATCCTTTTATTAAACCAATTTTATATACTTCAATTTCTTTCCAGGTTACCTCGGATAAAGCTTTGTAGGAAATAAACTGCCGGAAGCGTTCTATCGCCAATTTGTAATTCCGTATCGTATATTTAGAGCGGTTACATACGGCCAGAAACATTTCGATTATTTGATCATCTGTGTAGGATTCGTGGTTGTTGTTGTAAATAGAGATCTGAGTAGTTAAGGGTTCTTGCTTCAACATAAGTTGCCTCCTCTGCAATATTGTGTCGTACAACAGTTATTGTACGACATGATGGAACAGGTACGAAATCTGTATTAACATGCAAATGTATACGTGATGTGTATTTTTTTGGAAGGTGGTGCAGACCGGCGAATGCAAATGCAGTTAGTTTTGATGCACAACGAGATGAATCAATTATTGGAAAGGGACAGCGAAACTTATGATCACAGTGTAAGAGTAGCGTCAATGGCTAAGGTTATGGCCCATGGGTTGAAATTGGACACTAAGCAAACCTATCAGCTGGTAAACGGTTGTTACTTGCACGATATCGGAAAATTGCGGATTCCTATGGAAATATTGAATAAACCTTCAGGATTGGCGCCGCATGAATGGGATTTGATGAGGCTACACCCAACCGTGGGGGCCGACATGCTGAAAGAGTATGCTTTTATAGATCAAGAAATCATCGACGTGGTCGAATTTCATCATGAAAGATGGAGTGGGGATGGATATTGCGCTGGATTAAAGGGACAGGATATTCCTGTTTTTGCGCGGATATGCTCTATTATTGACGCTTTCGACTGTATGATTTCGAGGCGAACCTATCATAGAGGATTAACCGTGAATGAAGCAATAGACCAACTGGTGTTAAATGCAGGGACGCAATTTGACAAGCAATACGTGCATATTTTTATCCAGCAGTTGAATCTGAATGAATAAATGAATCGACAGCTGCAATTTTAAACTCGGATGTGATCATATGAGTATATGTGTACAAGAGCAGTACATCGAAATTGTGTTGGATAAGGGTTATTTTGCAGTAAAAACTAGAGATGTTTATAAGATTATTAAGATGGAAGCATTGGAGGAAGCGGAAACGCCCGATCCTTATCTAAATCATGTGCTCTATCTGCGCAGCAAAGAGGTTAAGCTAATAAGCCTGAGGCGATTATTTGATTTACCGGAAGCGGAGTATACGAAAGCTACAAGGGTTATAGTAGTGAGGTGTGATCGAGGCTACGCAGGTATTGTTGTAGATCAAGTCAATAAAATATCAACGTATGATACGATTCAAGCCGCCCCTTTAAAAGATATGAGAATGGTTAACGGTTCTTTCTTTTCGGGAATCAGTCAATGTGACGGTAAGCAGGTGGGAATTATTAATATGGACGAGGTGCTTCTTCGGTTTTAGGATAACTTTTGTAGATGGCTAGTCGAAAAGCTTGAAGAAGCAGCTCTGTCAAGAGCGCCAAGATTAAAAAATTCTTATTTGATTCTAATAAACGGAATGAAAGCCGGATGTAATGAGGGTTTGCGAGACCCTTGGTACATGTTGGCTTTTTTTTACGTGGTATACTCGAAATCGAGACAGGGACAAGCATCCTGTACTCCAATCTATTGTTGATAAGGAGAGAATGAATTTATGAAACTTCTGAAAAAACAACAGTTGGGTAAGACACTGATGGTTGCCACTGTAGGTCTTTCTGTTATGCTTTCTGGAACAATAGTTACGCTTCCGTCGAATACGGCTTACGCATACAGCTCATCCAAGGCTAGCGGTGTTATCGCAACAGGTAAGCGCTATATGGGCGTACCTTATAAGTTTGGAGCGACGTCCGGGCAGACTCGTAATTTCGATTGTTCTTCTTTTACTCAGTACGTATATGCTAAATACGGCGTTCATCTGCCACGTACCTCACAAGCACAATCTCATGTGGGTACCTATGTTGCAAAAAGTAATTTGATGCCTGGGGACTTGGTATTCTTTTATTCTCCGATCCATCACGTGGGTATCTATATCGGAAACGGTAATATTCTTCATACCTATGGAGCCGGAGGCGTAAAAATTTCTAATATGAACAGCAGCTTCTGGAAATCGAAGTATAAAACAGCTCGCCGCGTTTTGTAGTTCTCGCAATTAAAAACTCCGTTCAAAATACTTCATACATCGCGGGCCCCTATCGACAGGGAGAGTCTGTAAGAAGAAGGAGCACGTTTGGTGTCATAAGTAATGACGCCAAACGTGTTCTTTTTGTTGCAAGGAAATTATATGCAATTACATCCTTGAGAAAGTCGGTATCTTTGGCAGTTGGGCGAGTTATGGGCCAAAAAATACCCTGAATCAAATCATCGCCTCCTTGGCTTAGCGGCAAGGAGGCGATGCGTTCAGTGGCAGCTTCACGGTGACACGCGTGCCCTTGCCGGGCTTGCTGTCGATCACGATCGTACCCTTGTGCAGCCGCACAATGTTATGCGCGATCGAGAGTCCGAGTCCGCTCCCACCTGTGGAGCGGCTGCGAGCCCTATCGACCCGGTAAAACCGGTCGAACAGGCGCGGGATGTCCGCGGGCTCGATGCCGATGCCGCGGTCGGTTACCTGCAGCATGGCGATCTGCGCATCGCGCGGATCCGGCTGCAGCGTCACAAGTACAGCGTCCTGGCTGTACTTGATGGCGTTATCAAGCAGGATGATCAGCAGCTGCTTGATCTGCCCTGGGCTTCCGCTCATGGTTACGCTATCAAGCGCGGTATCCAACTGGCAGCGAAGCTCGCGGTGGAAGGCTTGCTGCAGGGTAGCTGCCGTTGTGCTCACTAGCTCGGAGAGATTAAAGGCTTCCCACTGCATATGCTCTCCTGATTCGGTATTAGCGACTGTAAGCAGTTCATGGGTGAGCTTGCGCAGCCTCGCGGCTTCGGAGTGAATGGCTTCAACGGCTTCCGTTCGCACCTCTGTATTGCTGCCACCCCAACGTCTCAAAAGATCGGCATAGCTTTCTATGATAGTCAGCGGAGTTTTTAGCTCATGAGAGGCATCAGCCAGAAATTGCTTTTGCAGATTGAAGTTATGCTCCATTTTCCCGATCATAGAATTAAAGGTATGTATCAGCTGCCCCAGCTCGTCTTGGTGTTTGGAAGGGGGGAGCTCCAGCTTTTTGAAGACCCCGTTTCGTTGATTCGACTCCATAACAAAAGCAAGCTGGTGGATAGGCCGAAGAATGATTTTGGCGTAATACATTCCACAGGCCAGCGCGAATATAACAGACCCCATGGTGGTCAGCATGAGCACATTGATCAGCACGTCCAAATATTCTTCCAAAGTATCCAGCCTGCGTATGATTTGCACAGCCCCGAGAGTTTCATTTTTATCATCAATAATAGGGGTCTGAATGTAGACGATCAGTGCTTCGGGTGTTTTGAGTGTTCTGGAAAAGCTGCGAATGCTGAACTCGGCCGAAATCTCCTTGAGCTGATCATTTGTAGCTATTTGTGTTTGTATAACAGAATCCTTATCAATAATACGGATCAGGGCTTGTGGCATCAGGAAGGGCTTGAGCCATGAGGTACGGGTCCAGCGTGCTGGATTGTAGAGCTCGGTTTGAGACATCAATGGTGTGATCGCATTCCACAGAAGCTGGATCTGGCTTTTCGTTGTGATACGCACAACCGTAAAGTACGTAACAATATTGAACAGCAGCATGACCAGCAGCAAGGAAGCTGCGATCAGCAGTGTGATTTTGATTCGAATCCTCATGTAGCCGTATCACATTCTTTGACCAAATAGCCGACGCCCCGTAGCGTATGAATAAGTTTGCAGGTGAACCCTTGATCTACCTTCTGCCGTAAGTAGCGGATATATACATCTACAACATTGGTATCACCGATAAAGCCATATCCCCATACATCGGATAAAATTTGCTCGCGGGAAAGCACCTCACCCGTATGAGTTACCAAATAGCTCAGAAGATCAAATTCCTTCGGGGTAAGCTCGATGAGCTGATCTTCCCGGATAACCTGACGGGTTCGTATATTCATAGTCAAGCCATCGATACGGAGCTCATCTTCGTTGTGGAAGGAAGCTCCGCCTTCGGCATGCGGCTGGTTAGCTGTCATTCGGAGCAGGTTGCGAATACGTGCCAACAGCTCTTCAATGGCAAAAGGCTTCGTTATATAGTCATTCGCGCCTTGGTCAAGCCCGCTCACCCGGTCGGGTATGGTGTCTCTGGCCGTCAGTAAAATAACAGGAGTATGGCAGCCGCTCTGCCTCATTCGGCGCAGTACCTCCATACCGTTCAGCTCAGGCAGCATGATATCCAGCAGGATCATGTCCCAGCTCTGGGCCAGTGCCATATCCAAGCCTTCGCGGCCATCTTTGGCATGCTGAGGGGAGTAGCCTTCATGTTCTAATTCCAGCTGCAGCACCCTCGCTATTTTATCCTCATCTTCAATAATTAATATGGTTGGCTTCATGATATCCCTCACCGTTTCTTTGCATAAATGTAGTATGTGTTTGAAAGTTGTAAATATGAGAGGGAATGCGTACAAAATAGTTTTCACAATTTTTCCAGGGTGTAATTGTACTCCAGCGGAGGCATTGATAAGATGTATGTAGAGATACATAACGTAAGACTTGATAGTGGAGAGTTACCTGTTGAAAAGTTGAAATGGGGGATTGTAGATGCGTGGATTGCATAACCAAGTAGCGGTCATCGCCGGAGGCGGAAGAGGAATCGGGAGAGCCATCGCGGAGAAATTATCAGGCTATGGATGCAAGGTTATCATAGGCAGCCGGACGCAAGAGCAATATTTGGGAACAGCTGAACACTTGCGGCAGAATGGCGGCGAGGCACATGGGCTGATGCTGGATGTTCAGGATCAGGGAAGTATTCAGCACTTTGTGAAGCAGGCGAATGAGCTGTACGGACGTATCGACAGCTTCGTTTATTGCGCCGGCATTAACAAGCGTGTACCAGCGGAGCAATATGCAGTAGAGGATTGGGACGAGGTAGTCGGAGTAAACCTTAAGGGCGGATTTATGAGCTGCCAAGAGGTTGGGAAAAGGATGATAGAGCAAGGAAGCGGTTCAATAGTAACGATTACTTCCATGCTTTCGCATATTGGAACTCCGAATCAAAGCGCGTATGCTGCTTCCAAGGGAGGCCTGATGCAGTACAGCAAGGTACTGGCTGTGGAATGGGCCAAATATGGGGTACGGGTCAACTCAGTAAGCCCGGGCTACATTGAAACCGATTTAACAGCGGGCAACTTCAAAAAAGAGTCATTTCGAGACGCGGTGCTAGGAAAAACTCCTATGGGACGTTTCGGTGGGACTGGTGAGGTAGCGGAAGCTGTCTGTTTCCTCGCATCCCCGGAGGCGTCCTATATTACAGGTACGTGCATACCGGTCGACGGGGGATTTTTGGCGGGGCATCAAAGCATTATTATGCAGTAGTCAGATGGATCAGAGGATAATGCAAGACTCCGGTTTTTCATAAGCAATGAAAACCAATACCTGTTTTCGATAGAATCTGCCTTGCAAAAGGTTTCGTTTCTAGCGAAAGCAGGTTTTTTCTGTTATTCGCGGGCTGTTTAACAGCAGATGAATGAAAATATCTCTCCCCAGCAATATTAGAAGAGTAAATATTTCTATTGAAACATCATATGACTTGTTATATATTATAAATACATCATATGAATGTTTGTTATTTATAAAGTCTGCAGGTGGTTATCATATCGAAGAAATTAACTTACGAAACCGTATACGACCGTATCAAAAGTAATATTAAAGCCGGACACTGGAAGCAGGGGGAGCAGCTTCCGCCATTGGAGCAGCTATCGGCTGAGCTGGGCGTTGGCATATCCTCTGTGCGAGAGGCCGTTCGTATACTCGGGAAGCAGAAAATTTTGCGAATCGAGCAAGGGCGAGGCACCTACGTAGACAATGATTTGACTGATACACCGGCCGACCGACTCGATTTCCTGGAGAGGGCTACCATGCTGCAATTGACGGAAGCAAGGCTTATTATCGAGCCGGAGCTTGCCGCTATGGCTGCAGAGAAGGCTACCGATGAAGAAGCGAAGGCGATCATGGCTACTGCTGAGGCTATGAAACGCAAGGTTGAGAAGCAGCGGGATTTCTTGAAAGAGGACATCCATTTTCATGAATTGATCGCGAAAGCTTCCCACAACGATATTATGTTCCACATGCTGGACCGAATGAGTGACTTGCTGGTGGATAGTCGGCGTAAATCCATGAAATGGCCGGGGATGCATGAGAAAGCCTCGTCATTTCATTACTTGATCGCACAGGCCATTATTCAGCGGAATCCGACTCAGGCGCGTGCTCTTATGAAATGCCATTTGGAGGATATGCTGTTCGAATTTCACAAAGGAGAGGATTCATTATGAAAATAAAATCTATGGAGCTATTTAAAGTGCCGCCGCGGTGGTTGTTTCTCAAAATTACGACGGATGACGGTATCGTCGGTTGGGGAGAGCCGGTTGTTGAAGGTAAAGCGGATACGGTGCGCACAGCCGTGGAAGAGATGAGCGAATTCCTGATCGGCAGAGACCCTGGCCACATCGAGGATTTATGGCAGGTTCTGTACCGCGGCGGATTTTATCGCGGCGGGCCGATCTTGACGAGCGCTATCTCCGGTATCGAGCAGGCGCTGTGGGACATTAAGGGCAAGAGCCTGGGCGTGCCCGTCTATGATTTGCTTGGCGGCCCGTGCAAGGAGAAGATGCGCGTCTACGCCTGGATTGGCGGGGATAAGCCATCGGATGTGGCTGAGGCTGCGAAGGAAAAGATCGCGCAGGGCTACACCGCGATCAAGATGAACGGCACCGCCGAGATGGAGTGGATCGATTCGTCGCTTAAGGTGCAGGAGGCGGTTGAACGCCTGGCTGCTGTGCGCGAAGCAATTGGTCCCGGCAACGGAATTGGCGTGGACTTCCATGGCCGCGTCCACAAGACGATGGCTAAGGTACTGATCAAGGAGATGGAGCAGTACAAGCCAATGTTCATCGAGGAGCCGGTTCTATCGGAGAACAACGAAGCGCTGCTCGAAATCACAAGAGGGTCCAGCGTTCCGATTGCTACAGGCGAGAGGATGTATACGCGGTGGGATTTCAAACGGCTTCTTACGCAAGGGGGAGTCGACATTATTCAACCGGATTTAAGTCATGCCGGTGGAATTTGGGAAGTGCGCAAGATTGCGGCAATGGCGGAAGCCTTCGATGTTGCAGTTGCGCCTCACTGCCCGCTTGGGCCTATCGCGTTGGCTTCATCGCTGCAGCTTGACTTCTGCACGCCGAATGCGTTTATTCAAGAACAGAGCTTGGGCATTCATTACAACCAAGGCTCCGATCTGCTTGATTATTTGGTCGACCCTTCGGTGTTCGATTATAAGGATGGTTTCGTGAAACGAATGACCAAGCCTGGTCTTGGCATCGAGATTAATGAAGCTAAGGTTCGTGAAATGGCCGCAATAGGCCATCAGTGGCGTAATCCAGTGTGGCGCACTGAAGACGGCACAGTTACGGAGTGGTAAATTTAACGAGTAATACGAATATAATTTTGATAGTAGAACTAATCCTTAATTCTGATATGCATACAGCAAAAAGCCGCTCTCTGCCGAGAGTGGCTTTTTCGGAATAAGATAGGTTAGGCTGAAGGCCTTCGACCCATCACTAAGGTCAGAATAAATAAGATCAGGAACACAACGAATAGTACTTTGGCTATGCCTGCAGCCGCTGAGGCGATTCCCAGAAATCCAAATACACCGGCGACTATAGCAACGACTAAAAAGATAAGAGCCCATTTTAACATGCTAACACACCTCCTGGATAATGTTTTTCCAGTGCCTTTGCGGATTACAGCTATTACTGCTGCTTAAAAATTACCATACATTGTTTCGACCGGGACCTGATCGGTTCGTTACGTAGACTCCGTCCTTAGGAACGACAACCTCATCTCGGATCCCGCTGTTTCTGCGGTGAGCATACATGTCGTCATTATCCAGATTGTCGTTCCACACCATAACAAGTATTTTCCCTTTATCCAGCTCTTTCTCGAAATGATCGGCTTGCGCTTTGGACAATCCTAACGACTGCATCTTGGAACGCAATTGATCGCCTCTGGAGCGAAACAGATTGGCAAAGGCATCTCCAATGCCCTCCTCCATGACTCCAACTGTGTTGGTGCTCATCAGTTTAGTTAATCCTTCTGTTGTTTCATCATCATGCGCTAATACGTAAATTTCGTCCAGTGTGTAGCCTTCCCTTTGAAAACTGCGAATTTCCTGAATAGCTTGCTCCTCATAAGATACCAACTTGGCTTTGTTGTCCATAGGTTGTTCCTCCTTTGAGTTGCGCCAGGCGACACTAGCACCGTAAGCACGGCTGAGCTTTGCCTTAGCGATTTTTCTGAACGAAGTACTAAGCGACTAAGCGGCCCGAAAAATTCCATGTAAGTACTGCAGTCGACTGGCTTTTAATATGGATAGATTCGGTTGTGACCGGCATGTCCTCTATTAACCATCTGGGAAAATCATGAACCATTCTATTTGTTGATTCAGAAGGCCGGATTGGCGGGTACATAATTGTTATAGATAGCGCTATAATGTAATGAAAAGTAGAAGCCACGAAAGTTAGGAGTCATGTAATGAATATCGTAATAGTTGATGACAATCCTGTAAATTTGATGGTAATAGAGAAAATAGTGAAAAGCGCCGGATATAAGCATTGTATTAAATTGCCCTCTGCTATTGAACTGCTGGAGCTGCTGAAGGTTGGGACTGGAGAAGGGCCTGAGGTGCCGGTGGATTTAATCCTGCTCGATATGATGATGCCTGTGATGGACGGTCTTCAAGCCTGCCGTTCTATACAGGAGGATGAGGCACTGCGCGATATTCCTATCATTATTGTGACCGCTATGGGGGATTCGAATCTGCTGGCTGACGCTATGGAAGCGGGTGCCGTTGATTATGTAATGAAGCCGATCAATAAGGTGGAATTAATTGCGCGGATTCGTGTAGCTCTGCGATTAAAGTATGAGAAGGATTGGCATAAGGAGAATGAAGCGCGTATCCGCAGTGAACTGGATTTGGCCAAACAAGTGCAGAGCAGCGTATTAAGCCAACCGCTCCGTAAAGAAAGATTGGATATAAGCGCATCCTATCATCCGTCCTTCGAGCTTGCCGGAGATTTATACTCTTGGTATCCGATTGACTCGAATCGGCATGGGATTATTTTGCTCGATATGATGGGGCACGGGATTTCCTCCTCGTTGGTTTGCATGTTTATTTCATCTGTAATGCAAGATACCATTACCCGATTCGTTCAACCGGAAACGGTTATAGCGGAATTGAACCGTTACATGAATCAGTTGAATCGAAATGCGTCCGTGAGCTATTACTTTACCGCCATTTATTTGGTTATTGATACTCATCACCAAACAATCGAGTATGTTAATGCGGGCCACCCTCCAGGCATTTTGATGGAAGCGAACAAGCCTACTATCCTGTTGGACCAAGGAAGCTGTGCGGTTGGGTTCTTTGAGCAGATGGATATTGTAAAGGGCGTGCTGTCCTATGAGAATGACATGCGGCTATTTCTATACACGGATGGACTTCTGGAAGCTATAGAAAAGGAAGACGAGGATGAGGTGGAGACGCTGGTCAAATCTATTGAAGCTTGTGAGCCTCGGGAACTCGTTGATATTATGAATGTTCTGCTGCCGGCTGAAATTCGTGATCAGCAGGAAGATGATATTTGCATGGTTATGCTGCGCGCTCATTAGTGGGAGTAAGGATATGCAGCAGCATGGTGTCTTATTTGGAATGCCTGCTTCATTTCCATTCCAGGAGTACAAAGTATGGATCTCTGTCAAGAAAGTAGACACTCAAATAAGAGATATCACACAACCTTTTTGTAATACATGGCCTCGTATTGATCCGGTGAAACATAGCCCAAAGAACCA
>NZ_JBHTGY010000079.1:0-22783 GCF_042676305.1 Paenibacillus sp. GCM10027630
TATCCATGCACACCTTTGTAGAATTCCGGGTACATCTCTCCGCCACAGCTTTCACAGCCGAACTTGGGCGGTACACTTGGATCTCCACCATCCATTCGATCGAAGTCCCTTACAACTCCAAGTGGAATGGCCTCCTCTTCCTCACACTGCAAACAAATATAGTTTACTGCTTCTTTGTTCAGCAGGTAATTGCTTGGGGACTTCTTCTTCTTTTTCTTCTCGGGTTTTCGTTTCTTTGATACCGGTGACATCTCGAATCATCCTTTCTAATACAGCTTTTGTATTTCTACATGTCGCGTACTTTATGACAAGTTGCCCGTTCTCTAGACAGACTTCTCCCTTGTAATCATAATAACACTCGCATTTCGGACAGACATTGGATCTTTTCCTGTATGCTCCTTCACCTTCTCGCTCCATGTTTTGCGTCGCAGCACCCGTTTTGCTTTTACGATCCACTTTCTGGCTTCCTTTTGCCATGCCGTTACTAGCTTCTTGCTTAGACTTTTTGTCCGTCTTGAATACACGCCATAGTGCCTAATCGTCTTGAATTGTTCATCCGGAATATGACGAATCACTCGTGCAATAAATTCTTCCACACTTACCGTTTCGCTCTTTTCTTTCCCGTCCGTTTTGTCCGTATACCGAAATGTTACGAATTCACCATCATACGCCTCGATCCGACTCACCGCAATCGCAGGTCGACGCATATAACGGCCAATGTAACTCAGTTGTGTCTTCACATCCCCTTTCTGTTTCGGGGCATGCACATAGAAGCCTGCTTCATTATTAGAATAGGCTTTCTGTAACAACGGTTGCACCTTTTTCTTTTCCTCCAAACTCAACTGCTTCCGAATCAGCTTCAAAACCACCGTCTGCCATTGTTTTCTTAACATCTCGAATGGGATGTAATCCTTGGCCGGTTTCCACTCCCCGTTCTTCCCCATCCCTCCCATCGTCACTAGCATATGAATATGAGGGTTGAAATTCAGCCTTGATCCGAATGTGTGTAGCCCCGCAATGACTCCTGGCGTTACTATGTATTTCTTTTCAAAATACTCCTTGATTAACCGTACTCCCTCATCCCTAAAGGGTTTGAACCAATCCCGATGTTTCAGGAATAGAGTTCGTAGACCCTCGTCTATCGTTAGGATGACATGTCGGTGATTCACCTGAAATACGTCCTCTGTCAACATACGACTCCACTCTTCCGTTTCACCACAAGAGCATGTCGTACAGAAGCGCCCTTTGCAACGATACGGCACCATCTTCAAGTCATGGCATCCTTCGCAGACCATCAGTTTGAATCCCTTTTTGGGTTACCGCAGTCTCGAAACTTTTCAATTTCTTTGAGTACTACTGATCGTATGTTCTTTCCATGCTTGGTTACAAAGGCTTCCCAGTGCCTGTGCTCATCAAAGAAGATCCGGTGTAGGATGTCCTGTTTCATATCCTTACTTTAGCAAAAAAATTAAAAAGGGGGAACCTCCGGTTCCACCCCAAAAAACTTATACTTTCTATAATGTTAAGAAAAGCTTCTATTCGAAGCCCTATCGATGAAGATACATTCGTGTCTTAAAGGTAGCTTTTCTTGCAATATCAGAATTGTTCAGCTCTGCTGAAAACTTATTAATTCTGATCTGATATTATAAGAAAAAAGCAGCCCTTCAAAAGATTGAGGAGCTGCTTCTTATTATATCATTCGTAAATCGGCCATGCCTCTAACTTGTAAGCCATATCCCAAAATTTGTACTCATAATGGCTGCTTATAATAAAATGCTTCTTCATCCGCTCACGGTCTGCTGCCGTAACCTGCTCTGCAATTGTATCCAGACGATCGATTTGCTCCTGTACCAGCTCACGGAACCATTCGCCTCCATAGGCGTTGATCCATTCCTGATAGATCGGTTCGCTAGAAGTAACTCCTTGCAATCGCTCACCAATCTCATAATAAAGCCAATAGCATGGTAAAATGACTGCCACAATATCCCCCAAATGTCCTGCATTAGCAACGCGCAGCATATGGGAAGTATACGCATAAGCCGTAGGTGACGGTTCGAATGCCGCTTTCTCTGCCTCACTGATACCCAAACGTTTAGCAAAGTTCTCATGTAACGACAGCTCTGCATTGTATGTTCCCTGTACATGAGCAGCCATCCGGTTAGAGTCTGACAGATCCGTCGCTTTAGCTGCCCCCAGTGCCTGAACACGTGCAAATTGAGCCAAATAATAAGCATCATTCAATAAATAATGACGGAATTTAACTAACGGCAGCGTACCGTCGGCAATCCCTTGAACGAATGGATGCTCGAAGCTAGCGTTCCAGCTAGCATCTACGGCTTGACGGAGCTCCTGTGAAAATTTCATAATCGGTTCCTCCTTAATGATTCTCGTATGAAAGCTTGCTTGAAAGACTTAAATAACCTTATAGCGGACGTCGCCGATATGGAAATAAGGAAAGTGCTGCCCTGCATACATGGCAGCCCATACCGCTGCTGCCAAATACAGCAGCAGCAGCAAGTCACGCATCGAGAAGCCGATGCGGTAATAATACGTGCGCCCGCGCGCTGAAGAGAAGCGCTTCGCTTCCATCGCTACGGCGATGCGCTGGGCGCGCCGAATGCTCTGCGCCAGCAGCGGGATCGCGTACAGCCGCAGCGTTTCATAGACGCTGCCGATCCCAACGCGACGCTTCACGCCGCGCACCTTCAGCGCCATCCGCAGCATCCGAAACTCATCCGCCATAATCGGCATAAGCCGCAGGGCGGCCATGAAGCTGTAGGCGTATTTCGCCGGCAGCTTGCACTGCTGCATCAAGGAATAGAACATGGCCACCGGCTTGGTAGTGAGCGCAAACATCAGCCCCATCAAGGCCATGTTGATTGTTTTCAAGCCAATATGCATGCCGCGGAAGAAGCTCTCCTCTGTAATATGCACGAGTCCGATACGCAGCCAAGTTGTATCTCCTTTTCCGAACATCATCATGGAAATAGAAGAGGATACAAATAATAGTCCGAAAGGTAGAAACATAAGCAGTAATCGAGGCATCGGATGCCCCGAGAACAATAGAAGCAGCAAGAGCTGGGCCGCAGTAATGTTGATCAATACATTAATATTATCGATTAGCAGCACAATGAAGAACATTCCTATTGATAAGAGCAGCTTCAAGCTCGGATTTACCCTATGCAGCCATGTTTCTTCGAAAGCAAACACGTAACACCTCACCCCGCTTCCTTTTACACCATTTAATGAAGTATTTCAGTCGGCTCCAGGTCGCCCATTCTCATATATCCCGCAGCCTTCAAATAGGCATCAGGCTCCATATTTAAGGTCAACACACCGCTTTCTATAACCCATACTCGCGTGGAAAAATACCGAACGATTTCCATATCATGCGTCACCATAATAATAGAAGCTCCCTGTCTCCGCCAGCCTTCAAGCTTCTCCAGTATGGCAAATGTATTCGCCGCATCCTGCCCGAATGTCGGCTCATCGAGAAGCACTAATCGCTGCCGTTTACTCATCGCTGTAGCTACACTCAATCTCCGCTTCTGTCCTAGCGACAGCTGGTAGGGATGCTGGGCCTTCTTATCTTGAAGGCCAAATTCAATGAGCAGTTCTTCGGTAAGCTTCGCAGCATCGGCTAAGCCGTCTCTACGAAATCCGAAGGCAGCCTCGTCATACACGGAGTTGGTTACGAATTGCATCTCCGGATTTTGAAACACATAGGCGGCATCATCCGCCACATCCTTGAAGCCCTTCACGCTGCGGCCGATTATTTCATAGCCGCCCGAAGTGGGAAGCAGCTGCATCAGAGACTGCAGCAGCGTGCTTTTTCCCGCTCCGTTGCCGCCGATAACGGCCACCCACTCGCCGGCACCCAAGCGAAGATCCGTAACGCGGATCTTCGCTTCCCGGCTGCGAGCCCTGCCGTGATATCCGGCGAAGTCGCGCAGCGATAACAAGCCCTGGCCGGCATCAGCCTGCTCGCCGCCCAGCTGCTTCGCAGCATCGGCCGCTGACTGATTGACATCGGCAGGCAGCTTGCTTCTATTATTCAGCAGCGCTTGATATACAGGACTCGAGGCGTAATCCTCCCATACGCCAGGATACCAAATTCCATATTGCTGAAGCTCAGCTTTAAATTCAGCAAAAATTTGCGTTGGTGAGCCGTCTGCAATTACAACTCCATCACTATTGAATAAAACAACCCGATCGACAAATTCAATCACTTCATCTATTTTGTGTTCTACGATGATGACCGTCTTGTCTTTTCCGACTTTTTTGATCGTTTCCCATACCTGCTTGGTTCCTTCAGGGTCCAGCAGCGCCGTAGGCTCATCCAGAAATAAAACCTCCGGCTTCAACGCAAGTATCGAAGCAATTGCCAACCGCTGCTTCATGCCTTGCGACATCGATTGGATCGGCATATGCAGCTCCCTCAAATCGAGTCCTACTTGATGCAGCCCATCACTAATGCGCTCAGGCATTTCGTCTCTTGGAACTCCCAGATTCTCGAGTACGAAAGCCATCTCTTCATCAACAAATGGCATGCAAAATTGAGTATCCGGATCCTGAAACACATAACCCCAGGATGATGGTACCAAGATGCTGTCATATCGCACCGGGACATCAATCGCTCCCGGAATTAAACCGGTCAGCACCTGAAGCAATGTAGACTTGCCGCATCCGCTTGGTCCGAGCAGCAATACCTTTTGCCCGGATGGAACGGAAAATGATAGTTCATCAAACTGCAGCCCCTGACTTCCTGCAAATTTCAGCCGTAAACCGTTGACCGAGACCCCGATGCTCATTATTTCTTACGCTCCAGAGCGTCGTAATCGGCCCGGCTTGCCGGCCGAACCAATTGGGTAACACCGGTTGCTTCCAGCGCTTTAACCAACCAATATGCGCACAGTCCGGTAATAAAAATTCCACTAATCAACCGGAATACGAAATACAGCATCAAATTCCAAGTCTGCAAATCAATCAAATATCCTTTGAAGCCGTCAAAAATCAGCGATGCGGCCGCCGCTGCAATGCCGGCCAGGCAAGCCGTTGAGGCAGAGAAGCTGCGATACCTAAACAAGAAAAACACCAATTCGGCGCCCAGTCCTTGTGCAATCCCGTAAGTTAGCGCTTCGACGCCAAATTGGGAGCCTGTGAACAATTCTCCTGAAGCAGCGGCTATTTCGGCAAGCAGCGCAACACCGGGTTTGCGAATCAGCAGGAACGCAACCGTCGCTGCCATAAACCACACACCATAGATAAGCTGATCGAGCTGTAGACCCGCCAGCTTAACGACATTGTAGACATCCCCCCACAACCGGTAAATAATGCCGAATACAACTGCAATAACGATTGTGACCAAGATGTCGGTCAATTTTAAACCTTTGGACATGATACGGTTCACCCCTTCTTTATTCCATGATGTTAATCTGTACGGTACCCGATGGCTTTTTTGAATAAGCAAAAAAGACCACCTCCGTATTTAGAAGTGGTCTGCATGTTAGAATTCAATACACGCTTCAAACGCTCTCCACTTCCCTACGCTGGCGCAATCCAGATCAGGTTCAGAGGGTCTAGGATCTATTGATCCAATCTCAGCCTCGCGGCTCCCCTAGTGACATTTATCATATTAACATGCCTGTCAAAAAAGTCAACGGTAAAGTTGCAGCTCTTCCCCTACAAATTACCAGCCACAAATCGCATCATTGCTTCCTCATGGAAAGGCAGAGCTTCATGACCGTAATCAGGGTACAGCTTCAGCTCCTTCTCTCCCGCCAAATGATTGTATGCGGCAAAGCAGGTCGAAGGCGGACAGACGATATCCTGCAGCGTAATGGCCATCAAGGTTTTCGCCTTAATCCGTGAAGCCATATTCATCCCATCGAAATAGCTAAGGGTGCGGTATACCTGCTCTTCTTGAAGATGCTCGGGGTCGAACCGGCGAAACCAGTTTTTAATTTCCACATAAGGTCCGCCATTGTGCTGCTCCACTGCGCGGCGGAAATGGCATAAGTACGGATAATACGGCATCGCCAGCTTCGGCCTGTCATCGAGACCGGCTGCTGCGAGTGCGAGTCCTCCGCCCTGGCTTCCCCCGTATACAGCGATGCGGGATGCATCCACTTCCTGCTGAGAGCATACAAAGTCAATTGCACGAATGCAGTCCAAGTACACCTGCTTGTAATAATAAAGCTGCGGATCAAGAATCCCAAGCGTCATCCAACCCGAAATGCTCCCCTGCGGAAACGATGCTCCAACCGGCGTTGATCCACCCTGACCTCTCGCATCAATAGCCAATACAGCTATCCCCATAGAAGCCCAATGCAGCAATTCATGAGGATTTCCACGATTACCATTATATCCATGGTATTTCACAATAACCGGAAGCGATCCTTTTTCATGCTTTCCTGCAGGAATAACGTACCAGCCATGAACAGGCGTACCGTCAGCACCGTCATAAACGACATCGTAGATATGTATGGATTTTAAAGGATGATCCTCAACCAAGGTAGCTTTTGCATTCAGGGGGGCTGCCTTGGAGCTTTCTTTGGCCTCTTCCCAGAAGACATCGAAGTCCGCTTCAAGCGTTAATTCAGGCTTATAATCACGTAGCTGGGATAAGGGCATATCAACATTTGGCATGAATAACAACTCCTTAATAAAATATAAGCTCCCCCTAGGCACAGCAACGAATCGGAAGCTGCGGGGTTGTTTCTTTTTTTCTTGCGTTAGTGCGTGTTATATGTCAAGATATTTGATAAAACAACATTAAGAAGAAACAGGTGAGCCTAGAGCTATGATGAAATCTTTTTTCCGCTTGTTAACGGAGCTGTCCTCACGTAAATCGATCTCCCAAATAACAGGCGCGTTTGCAAAATCAAGAGCAAGCCGTGGCTTTATTCCGCGTTTTGCCAAAATATACGGTATCCGTTTGGAGGATGCTGAGAAGCAATGGACCGAATATACATCCTTGAATGATTTTTTTACAAGACGACTGAAGCAAGGACTTCGTTTGATAGACACGGCTCCACAAGCATTGGTCAGCCCGGTAGACGCCATGATTACAGGTATTGGCCATATCTCTGATGGCCTTATACTGAATGTCAAAGGCCAGGACTATACCGTGGAGGAGTTGCTTAATTATTCGCCGCGCACGGTCAATTACAAGAACGGCTTTTACTTTGTTCTTTATTTAAGCCCCACCGATTATCACCGGATTCACTCGCCAATTGCAGGCGATATTATTGAAAAAGAGCATGTTCCCGGCAAAGTATATCCGGTCAATGAATTCGGCCTTCGCCATATGCGCCGAGTATTGAGCCGCAACGAGCGATTAATCACTTACATGCAGCATGAAAAAAGCGAGCTTGCCGTAGTAAAGGTCGGCGCGATGAACGTTAGCAGTATTCAGTATGCATCTCCCTTGCCTGCTCATCTTGGCCGCGGTGATGAATTGGCCTTCTTCGAGTTCGGTTCGACTGTCGTACTGCTGCTGGAAACCGATACATTCGAAACCCGCAGCGACCTCCAGGTCGGCAGTAAGGTAAAAATGGGTGAAAAACTCGGCAGCATGAAATAATGCATTACTTGGGAAAAAGGAAGTTGCCTCCTGTGTCAGCAGGCGGCGGCTTCCTTTTTCTATTCATCCATAGCTGTTCGGTTGGAGCTGCCGGAAATCCCCGCCTTTATTTGCTTTTGCCGCCTCCAAAAAGGATCTTCAAAGCAAATCTAGGCAACACCAATTGCCTGCGCAGCCGCGAAGGCTGAGATAGCAGCCGGTATAACCATTCCAGGTTCAGCTTCTGCCATGCTACCGGCGCACGTTTAACCTTCCCGGCAAGAACATCAAGGCTTCCTCCAATGCCGAAGGCAACCTTTGCCTTAAGATCTTTTTTATACTTATAAATCCATTTCTCCGAATAAGGCGCTCCCATGGCTACCACCAGTATATCGGGCTTAGCAGCACCAATAGAAGCAACGACGCCTGCCTCTTCTTCTTTCCCAAAAAATCCGTTCTGTCTTCCGACTACACGTACACCAGGATATTGCTCAGCAATCACCTCGGATGCTTTCCGGCTCGTTTCCTCATCGGCCCCCAACAAATAGATGGAATAACCTTTTTCATTGCCGGCTTTCAAGAGACCTGTAAAAATATCGAAGCCGGTTACTCGTTCTTCCAGCGGTTCACCCTGCCATTTCGCAGCCAAAACTATACCAATACCATCCGCCGTTATCATTCCTGATTGGGAAATAATGGTTCGAAGCAGTTCGTCTTGCTTCGCTACCATTACGATTTCCGGATTTGCAGTAATAAGCTGGAACAGCTTGCCCTCCTGCTTGTCCAGTTGAACAGTAAGCTTCTTTATCGTTTGTTGCAAGTTGAGCTTGGAGAAGGGTACCCCCATTATGGATACGGTTTGCTGCATAATTTTAAGTCACCTTTTCTAAGGATGTTATAGATAAATCTCGGCACTGTCTTTCGAGCAAATGCGATTCAGATGAAAAGCCTTCCTTATGTTTTTAACACTTGGCGGGAAAAATTACAACCATATACATTAGGTCCACAACAAATTCCACAGCTTGCCAAACGCCCTATGCTTTGTAATTTCTATATGACACTGGTATCTCCTGCCTAAAGTGTGCATTTCATGTGAAATGCTTCGTATGGGTCTACAGCGACTGCATAAGCTTTACCGCATACTCCATTTCGTGTTCCGTTAAATGCGCAAAATGGAAGTAAGCTCCGTATCGTATTCCTCCGTCTCCTGGCAGCGCCAGATCGGACCAACGGATTCCGGATGAGCCGCAGCGCTTCCTAAATTCCGTATAGGTGTCCTCTGTTCCAAGCCACCAGCCAAACAGATGCAGCCCGGCATCGCTTTCTACCCAAGCGAACTTGTCAGACAGACACCCGGTTAGCAAGCGGTGCAAGCATTCGAATTTGCGGCTGTACACACGCTTCATCCGGCGCAAGTGACGCTCATATTCGCCGCTGTTCATAAATGAGGCCAGCGTTTGCTGCTCCAGCAGGCCCGTTGGCTGCGGCTCATATAATGCTTTGGCCTTGCTTGCCGGCCCCACAAGTGCTTGGGGCATAACAGCATAGCCGATGCGGATGCTGGATGACAAAGTCTTGGAGAAGCTGCCGACGTACACGACCCGCTCCTCACGATCCAACACCTTCAGCGGCTCTACAGCCTTGCCTCTGTGCCGAAATTCGCTATCGTAATCATCTTCTATGATTACAGCTTCCCGCTCATACGCCCATTGGAGCAGCTGCTGGCGCCGCTCCAGGCTCAGTACAGCCCCGGTCGGAAACTGCCGCCCGGGAGTCACAAACAGCAGCTTCGCTGCCCAATCATCAGGTATGATTCCCTGTTGATCCACATCCACCGGCATGCAGGTACCGCCTGCCGCCATTACAGCCCGGCGTATTCCATTATAGCCGGGGTTCTCTACTACAGCGATGTCGCCATCGTTAATCATTAGCTGTGCCAGAAGGGCTATCGCCTGCATCGAGCCGTTAAAGATTACGATTTGCTCCGCTGGCGCGGCAATCCCTCTTGCTCGGCGCAAATAATTCGCAATCGCTTCGCGAAGCCCTATATCCCCCTGCACGGAAGGGGGAGGGAGGGGGCTCTGCTGCGATATTTGCCTCGCAGTAGCGTATAGACATCGATTCCACTCGGCCTTCGGAAACCATTCTGAATCGGGAGCAAACCAATGAAAATCTACCTCCATTACTCCCGCGTCAGCGGCATTGAGGGGAAGCTGTACAGAAGCCTCGTGAGCAGCCGAAATCTCATTAATTCTTGTTCCCCACTGAGAAAGCGAATAGTTGCGTTTTAACATATCCGTTTGGTTCGGGCTGCCGGCATTGTAGGAGATGAATGTCCCTCTTCCCACTTCACATACAACATACCCTTCTGAAGCTAGCATATCATACACTTGATTGATCGTTCCTCTGGAAACGTTATAAAGTACTGCCAATTCCCTGCTGGAGGGAAGCTTCGTATGAAGTGGAAGCACGCCGTCCACGATTGAATCTCTTAAGGCATGATAAAAAGCCAGCAGTTTGGTGGAATACCTCTCATAGTAGCTGTGGTAAGGAATTTGAAAATGCATGCTTGAGCTCTCCCATTCCGAATAATGGTCCAATAAAATAACTCTAAATTGGAGCTTATAGATTGTCAATGTCTGAGGTAAGCTTACTTTCAAGCTTTTATCCAACAGGGAGGATGGAATATATGAGAAGAAACGAGTTCAGTATAAAGGAGCCCGAGGAAACCGAATCATTTTTACAGGAAATGAGCTTTGGAGTTCTTGGTACTATAGGAGAAGACGGCTGGCCTCAGCTGACGCCCTTGAACTTTGCCTATCAGAACGGGGAACTTTATTTTCACGGCAGCCGAGTCGGGTCCAAGATGGAGCATTTAAAAAGGGACCCACGCGTAACCTTCTCTGTCGCCAAGGAGTATGCCATCATCCCCTCCACTTTCTCCGATCCTAAGCTTGCATGCCCTGCTACCTCTTATTTCAAATCTGTTCTTATAAAAGGATACGCTGAGCCCATCGCAGACCTGGATCTCAAAGCATCAGCATTGACAGCATTTATGCGCAAGCTGCAGCCAGAGGGAGGTTATGCTCCCATTGATCCGCTGGATCCCGATTATACGCCGCAGATCAAGGCAACAGCCGTTGTGCGCATCCGAATCACAGAGCTTTCGGCCAAGTTCAAGTTTGGGCAAAATGTGAAGGAACCCAGGTTCAGCAAAATTACGGAGGGTCTCGAGCAAAGAAATCGACCATTGGACGCCGAAACCATTGAGCTCATGAAAACTTACTGCCCTCATCACAAGGAGCAGCCATAATAAGAAAAGCAATTGATCGAAGCCTTTCGATGAAGAAACATTTGTGTCTTAAAGGTTGCTTTTCTTGCAACATCAGAATAGTTCAGCTCCGCTGAAAATTTTTGATTCTGATATTATAAAAAAACACTTCTTACCCGCATGCTGCATCAGCGGTGTGAAGTGTTTTTTTCTTCTAATTAGACTTCCTGAGCAAACCTTTTTAGATCATGGAGTAGGTGTAAGGCAAATGCTCCACCTTGCCACCTGACAGTACAAGCGGCAATTCAATCTCCACTGTGGTGCCCACCCCCTCCGCGCTTTCCACATGGATGCGGCCGTGGTGATACTTAATGATTTGGAATGTGACCATCAGGCCGAGTCCGACCCCTTTTTCCTTTGTTGTATAAAAGGGTTCGCCAAGCTTCGGTATCCGTTCTTTGGACAACCCGCTTCCTTGATCCTTAAAGCAAATCTCCACGTGATCATCTTCCAGCTCAACTCGGATCTGCAGCAAGCCCCCGTTTTCCATGGATTCGATTGAGTTTTTTACTATATTAATGAACGCTTGCTTCAATTGACTTTCTGCGCAGCTAATATTAGGAATCGGACCCTCGATCAAAAGATCGA
The DNA here is from genome assembly GCF_042676305.1 of Paenibacillus sp. GCM10027630. Lineage (NCBI taxonomy): Bacteria > Bacillati > Bacillota > Bacilli > Caryophanales > Paenibacillaceae > Paenibacillus > Paenibacillus sp. GCM10027630. The sequence continues at coordinate 11,484 of NZ_JBHTGY010000079.1, forward strand.
TTTCCACATTGTTCATAATTGCTTGTGATTGAAGCAGTTTCACCACATGCTCGAGAATCTCGCGCAGATCATTTTTTTGTAAGCTTATGCACTGCGGTTTGGCTATAAAAAGCAGCTCGCTCACAATGAAGTTGATCCGATCCAGCTCAGACAGCATGATTTCCAGATTTTCCTGCTTGGCATTCGGGTTGGAATTCAGAAGCTGTATAAAACCACGAAGCGTCGTTAACGGATTACGTATTTCGTGGGCGACACCTGCAGCCAGCTCACCTATAACAGAGAGCTTGTCTGTTTTGCGGATGATTTCTTCAGTGCTTTTTCGTTCAGAGATGTCGGAGAAGATAACCACACCACCTTGAATCGCCTCGTCCTCAACGATGGGAGTTAATACGTATTCAACCGGAAAAGACAACTCATCTTTTTTTCGAAACATAACTTCTTGTACATATTTGACTGTATCATTCCCAAAAATATGAAAGAGGGATTCCTCGGAACTACCGTCAACCATACCCTCCTCACACCAAATAAGCTCTGTGTGCTTTTTGCCGATCAGCTCATCAACGGAAAGCTCAAGCATACGTGCCGCTGCCGGATTGCAAAATGTAATTTCCCCCTGCAAATTTAATCCGTATACACCTTCTCCGGCAGAATTGAGGATAAGCTCCAGAATACGGTGATTCTCCCGTAATTCCTTGGTTCTATCATTAATAATCAATTCCAGCTGCTCCAGCTGAATGGCATTGGATAATGCAGTTGCAGTAACATCTACAATGGACTGGGCCAGCAGCATATCGTGCTCTGTATAGGTGCGAATCTCCCCTAAGCTGACGACAGCTATCGTACCGAGAACCTCGCCTGTTGCTACCAGGGGCAGCATAAATACCCCTCGTATCCCGAATTTATGGCAAGCTTCATGGTTCGGACGATGATCTTTGTCCACATCAGGAATAAATACGTATTTCTTCGTGCGGATCACCTCTTGAAACAATAAATCCCTTTCGTAGTCAAGCTTGATCTTGCTATGTGTTTTACGCCACTGCTCCTCCGTCCATTCGCTGTTTCCGCTTAATTTGGCCGGACGAAACGTGCTGCCGATTGAATCACACAAATGCACACCAATATTTGTATTATCGAGCACTCGTCCTACATAACGAAAGCAGGTATCCAGTATCTTCTCCGTAGTCGAACACAGAGAAAGCTCGCTTGTTACATCAAGGAGCAGTTGCTTCTCCCTCAGAAGCGATTGGATCGCTTGAAATTGCTTCACATTATGGATCGCCACTCCCGCCATATTGACATAAGCTTCGACCGTCTGAATTTCCGATTCAGACAAGTTCATAGGAATACCGTAATCGAATAAAAATACAATACCGAACAGTTCATCTCCATATGAAATCGGCAATCCCAACAAGGAACGAATTTTGAACAGCTCCACCGGCTTCGGATCCGGTCTGGTATCCATGGATGTATCGGGTATATAAATGCTTTTTCTTGTTTCAATAATGTCCCTGGCCAGATGATCCGTTTGTGGGTCTACGATCATTTGATTAAGGGTAATCCCATTAATAATATCCGGTTTACCTACATATCCACGGAAGGTACCGTCCGATTGCGGCAAATAAATACCCGTAGAGTCGCATTGGACAATTTCATCCGATATAGCAGAGGCAACCGCTTCAAGAAGTGAATGCAAATCCAAATTTGAATTAATCAGTTGACTGATTTTAGCCAACCGGGCATATCTGGCTTGATCATCATTCATATTTACACCATCCTTTATCGATCCGATTGCGGGAATGATTACTTTTGAAAAGAGGAAAGAAACTTCACTCTGTCACCCATTGGAGGAATATTGTTATCCACTATTGAAATTTCAAGCACAGCTGGCCCGTCCACTAAAATATCATGCAACACTCCGGGAGAAAGATCCTGCAATTTCTCGACTCTCCAGCTAGGTATGCCCATAGAATAGGCCATATCCGATATCGAAACAGGCTGCTGCTCGAAGCGCGGGTGGCTCCGTTTATACTGCAGCGTGTGGCCATGATAGACCATTCCCAGCCTTGCGTTATTGATAACTACAAATAAAATCGGCAGATTGTACTCCTTCGCCGTTAAAATTTCCATACCATGCATGAAAAAGCAGCCATCTCCCGTAATGCAAACGGCAGGGCGGTAAGGATCTGCAAGATTCATCCCGATTGCAGCTCCGATCGCGGTTCCCATGGCCCCAAAATGTACATTGATATCAAAAGTATCCGTCTCCATTACCTGCATATAATGGATTACATACGACATAAACTCGCCGATATCGACCGCGTAGCGGGTTGAGGGCGGCATATGCTTTTGCAGGGACAAGAGCACATTCTGAGTGTTATAGACTGTGGAAGGCTGTGGAATCGAAGCTGTGACATCAGGCTCGAAGCTATTGCGGCGAAGCCCCATACGCTCCAATTCCTGAATAAGGAACCTGAGGCCCAAGCCCGCATCGCCTCGTATCGGCAAATCAATAGGATAGGTACGATGGAATACCGTTTCATCAATATCGATTTGCACAGTATAACGATCTCCGGTCAGATGTCGGTTCCAGTTGCTGGTGGCCGTCTCGCCAAGGCTCGAACCTACAATCAGAATCGCGTGGTATTCTTGATCTTCTATAAGCTTGGTAGCGCGCGCCTGTCCAGCAAAGCCGAATATACCGTGATAGAGCGGATGAGAGTCGGGTACAAATCCTTTTGCCTGCGGTGTCGTAACAATCGGCCAATTCAGAGTTTCAGCCAGCTGCAGCACATCCGGCATAGCACGGCGGGCTCCTTGCCCGACAAAGATAATGCCTTTACTGCGCTCCAATAGCTCCTTGGCCGCTTGCCGTAGCAACGAACGATTGGGAACGCTGATCTGCTGCTGCGGAAACGGCGGCAGCGCGACTGGCTCCACCTGCTCCAGCTGTATGTCTATGGGCATCTGAACGTGAACAGGACCCGGTATTCCGGATAACGCAATTTCAACTGCCTTCGCTACCTCATAAAGCAAATCTTCTGCGCGAGAAACGGATACACTGTACTTCGTCACCGGTTGAAACAAAGGCACCGCGTTCAATTCTTGTGAGGCGTTCAATCCAACTGTCCTGACTGGAACCGAGCCTGTCAGGAACAGAACAGGAAGATGCTCGCGGTATGCATGCGCAGCCCCAGTCAGCAAATTCGTGCTTCCAGGACCGCTGCATCCGATACAAATCCCCAGGCTATCGGAATGTTTAGCATAAGCCGCGGCCATATAGGAAGCAGCCCCTTCATGCTTAGCAACGACCGGTGTAATTTGGGGCATTTCATACAATTCGTCAAAAAATGCATTTATTGAGCCCGCAGGGATGCCAAATACATATTTGACCCCGCCTTCAACCAAGAAATCAATCACACTCCGAACTGCTTTCATTATCATTTCCCTCTTTTCTACACGGTTCGATTTTGTTCGACTATTTTCTACACTATTCCTTTTATGGTAATATTTTACTAATACTATTATTCTTCATGTCGACATAAAATCCTCTTTTATTAAATAAAATGTTCTGAAAACGCAAAAAATCCCCACAAAGTGGGGTCTTGCTTCGACGTTGATTCAGATACTTTGCGGGGAGCCCCGGGACATGTAAAATAGACAAAAAAGGACGCTTTTCAGCGTCCTAATAACCAGATAAACATGTTTTTTAGCGCAAATCCTTCGGTTGAACCATGTCCATATCCGTGAACTCTTGGTTCTCACCAGCCATAGCCCAAATGAATGTATAGTTATTTGTACCTACGCCGGAATGGATCGACCAGCTTGGTGAAATGATCGCCTGCTCATTGCGAACAACAAGGTGACGAGTTTCAGAAGGCTCACCCATCAAGTGGAACACCAATCCGTCTTCAGGCATATCGAAGTAGAAATACACTTCAGAGCGGCGGTTGTGAGTGTGGCAAGGCATTGTGTTCCACATATTGCCCGGTTTCAAAAGTGTCATACCCATAACCAACTGACAGCTTTGAATACCGTTTAGGTGGATATATTTATAAATGGTACGTTCGTTAGAAGAATTGATCGAACCCAGGTGCTGAGGCTCAGCCTTGCTGATTTCCACTTTCTCAGTCGGGTAGTTTTTATGTGCCGGCGTGGAGTTGAAGTAGAAGCGTGCCGGATTAGCAGAATCCGCGCTCTTGAATACCACTTCTTTGTTGCCCAGACCTACGTATAGGCAATCCTTGCTTTCAAGCACATATTCAGTACCATCTACAGTTACGAAGCCTTTAGGGCCAACATTGATAATTCCAATTTCACGACGCTCCAAGAAATATTCAGCGCCCATTTCATGCTTGTCCGCTTCGAGCTTAATCGGCTCTGATGTAGGGATAACGCCACCTGTAATAAAACGGTCTACGTGACTGTATACCATGTTTAGTTGACCTGGTGCAAACAGACTTTCGATAACAAACTCGCTTCTCAATCTGTCTGTATCATAGGATTTAGTTTCTTTTGGATTCGTCGCATAGCGAATTTCCATAGCAATAATTGCCTCCTCGGAAAATATAAGTTAGTATTCGGGATTTCGGTCCAATCATCGGATAACAAACTAATCAAGCTCTTCTTAATTCCGTTCTGTCCGTTCCCCATCATATGGTAACATAAATCGCTTCATCTCGCTACCACGCTCCATTTACTTGTTCTGCCGCTTCTTCGATTGAAAACAATTCTCAATTTAACACAATCAGCGTGACTCCCCCTTGAGAAAATGGTATAATGTTCCCTAAATGTTGGGCTTCACAAAATGTATGGCCCGCTAATGAGAAGTTCAGATCACGGAAGGACGGACCCAAATGAATCCTCTTGCACAACAGCTCAATGATACGATTTCCAAAGAAAATAAGTATGTATTTGATATGCTATCAGGCTTAGGCAAGCAAATCTTTTTCCCTAAGGTGGGCATCTTAAGCCAGTCGGCGGAAGCCAAGCAAAAAGCTCATAAATTCAATGCCACCATCGGTACAGCGCTCGAAAATGGGCAGCCTATGCACCTGAAGGTCATTCAAGATACGTTATCCGCCTACAATCCGAAGGATATATACGAATATGCGCCTCCAGCAGGCAAGCCGGAGCTGCGTACTGCATGGCGCAGTAAAATGCTGGAGGAGAACCCGAGCTTAACGAGTGAGGGCCTGGGCAATCCTATTGTCACAAATGCACTCACCCATGGATTAAGCATTGTTGCCGACTTGTTCGCCGATGCTGGCGATGCAGTTATCATCCCTGATAAAAACTGGGAAAATTACGAGCTTACTTTCGGAATTCGCCGCGGTGCGGAGATTGTTAATTATCCGTTGTATAATAGCGAACGCAAGTTTAATTCCGCGGCATTGCGTGACGCTCTGCTCGCTCAAAAAAACAAAGGCAAAGCAATCGTCGTATTGAACTTTCCGAACAACCCGACTGGCTACACCCCGGGTCCTGAGGAAGGCAAACAAATCGTAGCCGTTATTAAGGAAGCAGCCGAGGCAGGAATTAATGTTGTAGCCGTAGCTGATGACGCTTATTTCGGACTTTTCTTCGAAAACTCATTGCAGGAATCATTAGCAGGCCAACTGGCAAATTTACATCCGCGTGTGCTTTCCATCAAAGTAGACGGCGCTACGAAGGAAGAATTTGTATGGGGCTTCCGGGTCGGCTTTATCACCTATGCCGGACAAAGCCAAGGAATGCTTGCCGCACTGGAGCAAAAGACGATGGGCATTATCCGTGCAACGATTTCAAGCGGACCGCATCCTTCCCAAACCTTCGTGCTTCACGCCTTGAACGCTCCTGAATTCAAAGCTCAGAAGCAAGAAAAGTACGAAATTATGAAGGGCCGTGCCAACAAAGTCAAAGACATTCTAGATAACAGCAAGTTTGATGCCGTATGGGAATACTACCCATTCAATTCCGGTTACTTTATGTGCCTAAAGCTGAAAACCGTCGATGCGGAATCACTGCGCGTTCATCTGCTCAATAATTACGGTATCGGAACCATCGCACTTGGTGAAACCGATCTGCGCGTTGCTTTCTCTTGCATTGAAGAAGAGAATTTGGAGGAGCTGTTCGGCTTGATTTTCCAAGGCGTTCAGGACATCCAGAAAGTAACCGCACAATAACTATAAGTGACAACATACAAAAAGCCGAATTCTCCAGTATTTTTGAGAATTCGGCCTTTTTGTATTTGTTTAGCCTATTATATTCATTGCTGTTTACATTCAGTTTATATGGATGGGGTATCTTTTATACATACGAGATACAATTATGGAGAGGATGATTTGAAGTTGACAATTAAAAATCAAAGCGGGGGCTGGCGCGATTTCGTGCGTTTAATATGGCAGACCAAACCTCCCCTTCTATTAATGAGCATCGCACTGGCGATGAGTATCGGCTCCACGTTAGTCGGATTAAGCATTCCATTGTTTACTAAGAATATGGTAAACAGCTTCTCCCTGGATTCGATAGATACCATTCACATTATAGGACTCGGAGCCGCTTTTATTTTGCAAGCTATCGCCGGGGGCATCTCCGTATATTTACTGAATCGGTCAGGACAGAAGGTCGTTGCTTCACTTAGAGATCTTTTATGGAAAAAACATTTGCAATTGCCCATTCCTTTCTATGACCGGCATCAAACAGGCGAGATGGTTAGCCGGGTAGTCAATGATACGGGCATCCTCAAAGAGCTTATTACCGAAAACCTTACAAGCTTCGTGACCGGGCTCATTTCCATCATAGGCGCTATCGGAGTATTGCTGTATTTGGACTGGAGAATGACGCTGCTCATCGTGCTGGCTGTTCCCCTCTCCATGCTGTTCTTGCTTCCGCTTGGACGCAAAATGCATCAAATTTCCAAGGGATTACAGGGAGAAACAGCTCAATTCACGGCTACGCTGACTCGTGTGCTTTCGGAAATTCGTCTTGTTAAAACATCCAATGCGGAGCATATGGAGTACGCTAACGGGCAGCGCGGCATTACAAATTTATTCCAATTCGGAGTAAGAGAAGGCAAGGTTCAAGCTGTCGTAGGACCTTTAATGTATTTTGTCATCATGCTGTTGTTCGTTGTCATCATTGGATATGGAGGACTTCGAGTATCATCAGGCGAGTTGACTTCTGGCGATTTGGTCGCTTTCCTTTTATACTTATTTCAGATTATAATGCCTATCACACAGATTTCCCGCTTTTTCACCCAATTTCAAAAAGGGATGGGCGCTACGGAGAGAATTATTGCAACATTGGCCGCTGAAGAAGAGGATTTGCAAAGCGGCAGGCCTGTAGCCGATATGGGACCACAGATTAAGTTGGAGCAAATTACCTTCGCATATCCATCGGGAGATCAAGTGCTCAAGGACGTGAATATAACGATTGAAATGGGAAAAGTAACCGCAATAGTAGGACCTAGCGGTGGCGGAAAAACAACGCTATTCTCAATGCTGGAACGGTTTTATGAGCCGCAAGACGGACTTATTCGAATCGGCGGAGAAGCATTAACCAGCTTGTCCTTAAGCTCCTGGCGGAGTCGGATTGGCTATGTATCACAAGAGAGCCCGCTTATTACCGGTACGATTCGTGACAATATTACCTATGGCATGGAGCAAGCAATCAGTGATGAGCAGCTAGCTGAAGCTGCCAGGATGGCTTATGCCGATGTATTTATTAATGAGCTTCCGAATCGGTTCGATACAGAAGTGGGCGAACGAGGCATCAAGCTATCCGGAGGTCAACGGCAACGAATTTCGATCGCCAGAGCGCTGCTGCGAAATCCAAGTGTTCTGATGCTGGATGAAGCAACCTCAAGTCTGGACAGCTTATCGGAAATCATGGTGCAGAAAGCGTTGAAAAATTTAATGAAAGGACGTACAACGCTCGTAATCGCCCACCGCCTAGCCACTGTAGTAGATGCAGATCAAATTGTTTTCATTGAGAAAGGAAGAGTTACCGGAAACGGAACACATAATCACCTATATGAAACACATTCCATGTACCGGGAGTTTGCCGATCAACAGCTGCGTATGCAGTCACCTGTCTAAAAAGGAGTGTGAAAATACAGGATGCCAACCCTATTGGTTGTAGATGATGACCCGCATATCCGGGAGCTTGTGCGCTTGTTCCTGGAGCGCGCCGGGTTTGAAATAATAGAAGCCAGAGACGGTGCTGAGGCACTGGCTACATTAGAAACAGTGAAGGCGGATATGGTCATACTCGATATCATGATGCCTAACATGGACGGCTGGAGGCTATGCGAGGAGCTAAGGAAACATTATGAGATGCCCCTGCTAATGCTTACAGCCAAAGGGGAAACGGCAAATAAAGTAAAGGGGTTCGATATGGGAGCGGATGATTATTTAGTTAAGCCATTCGAGCCCGCTGAGCTTGTTGCAAGAGTAAAGGCGTTGTTGAAGCGTTACCGGGTCTTCGTCTCTCAAACCATACTGGTCGGAGACCTTCAAATGAATCGGCATACCTTTGAAGTCAGTGCTGCCGGGGAAATGCTGACATTGCCGTTGAAGGAATTTGAGCTTCTATTCAAGCTCGCAAGCTCCCCCGGCAGGACACTTCCACGTGAGCAGCTTATAGAGGACATTTGGGGATATGACTACAATGGAAATGAGCGCACATTGGATGTCCATATTAACAGACTGCGGGAGCGTTTCTCCGCTCTTACGAGCTCGTTTCGAATTAGAACGATTCGCGGGCTTGGCTATAGACTGGAGGTAGCTGAAGAATGAAATCACGCATTGCAAAAGGCGTGCTGGGCATCTTCGTAGCACTGATGGGTCAGGTTGCCTGCTGTGCATTGGCTTATGTGCTTACTTCTTGGGTTTACTCCTATTGGAACATCCAGCTGCCTGATTTAACGATCCAGCTTATTAATGTATTTCTCGGTTCTTTGTTTGCTGCCGGCATCATAATGCTCATCGGATTTTTTTCCAGACCTAGACAAATGAATATTTTCAATGCCATATTAGATGCGATGCAGCAGATCAGCAAGGGAAACTTCAATGTGAGTCTGGAAAAAAAACCAGGCCAACAAGGCCATTTCGACCACTTTGTAGATGGGATCAATCATATGGCTCAGCAGTTAAAGCATATAGAAGCCATGCGCCAGGAGTTTATCTCTAACGTCTCCCATGAAATTCAATCTCCACTAACCTCGATCAACGGATTCGCTCAAGCTATGCAAAATGAACAGCTGAGCGAGGAAGAACGTCAGCATTATCTGCATATTATCGAGACCGAAAGCAAAAGACTGTCGAAGCTAAGCGACAATCTATTGAAGCTCACCTCGCTGGAATCCGAGCATCATCCATTCGAACCGAAGCCCTATAGGCTTGACGTTCAACTACGCAATATTATTTTGGCTTGTGAGCCGCTTTGGCAGAACAAAGCTATAGAAATGGACATTTCACTTATACGCGTTAATGTAACAGCGGATGAGGAGCTGATGAGTCAGGTATGGATCAATCTGATTCACAACAGTATCAAGTTTACACCCGAAGGCGGTACCGTTTTCGTTAGCTTGGAGCAGCTCGATAACCAAGCTGTAGTCCGCATATCCGACACAGGCATCGGTATAGCAGAGGAAGATCAAACACGCATTTTCGAACGCTTTTTCAAAGCAGATAAGTCCCGAAACCGTGCCAGCAGCGGCAGCGGTTTGGGACTATCGATAGTGAAAAATATAATTGAAAGACATCATGGAACAATCCAGGTAGCAAGCAAGCTTGGAGAAGGCACTTCGATTACCGTTGTTGTGCCTGAAATCAAATCAATAAGTTAAACAAATGAGGATTTTTGTTGATTTCCACATATTTGATGCCTTTGTTGACCATACGCTCAATCAAGGGCTCATAATCCTCTTTGCTCTTCAGCTCAATTCCAACAAGCGCGGGCCCATTTTCCTTGCTTGTTTTTTTCGTATACTCGAATCGGGTGATATCATCATTGGGCCCAAGCACTTCATCGAGAAACTCACGTAAAGCACCTGAACGCTGAGGGAACTCCACTGTGAAATAATGCTTCAGCCCCTCGTAGATCAGCGAACGTTCTTTTATTTCCTGCATCCGATCGATGTCATTGTTACCGCCGCTGATGATGCAGACCACATTTTTGCCTGCGATCTGCTCGCGGTAGAAATCCAGCGCCGTAATGGTAAGCGCCCCTGCCGGCTCGGCAACGATAGCATTTTCGTTATATAGCTCCAGAATGGTTGTGCATACCTTGCCTTCAGGAACGACAATAATATCATCGACAACCTTCTGACAAATCTCATAAGTTAACTCGCCTACTCGTTTTACAGCCGTACCATCAACGAATTTATCGATCTCACCAAGTGTAATGATTTCTCCTTGTTCAATGGACTGCTGCATGGATGGTGCACCGGTTGCTTCAACGCCAATGAACTTTGTGGTCGGGCTAATGCCTTTGACATAAGTTCCGACACCCGCTGCCAAGCCGCCCCCGCCAATTCCGGCGAAAACATAATCAACCTGCTCCCGCATATCATTCATCAGCTCAAGCCCAACCGTCCCTTGACCGGCTATAACCTTCAAATGATCAAACGGATGAACAAACTGCATCCCTTCCCGCTCACTGCACTTTACAGCCTCCTTCAACGAGTCATCGAATGTATCGCCAATGAGGATTACTTCCACGTAGGTGCCGCCAAAAAGCTTGACCTGGGAAATTTTTTGCCTGGGAGTGGTGGTCGGCATGAAGATTTTGCCTTGAACCTGAAGCGCCTTACAGGAATAGGCTAACCCTTGGGCATGATTGCCCGCGCTAGCGCATACAACACCTTTGCTGAGCTGATCTTCGGTCAAGCTCCGCATCAAGTGATAGGCCCCACGGATTTTAAAAGATCGGACAACCTGCAGGTCCTCACGCTTCAAATATACGTTGCAGTTGTATTTCTCGGATAATATAAAGTTTTTTTGCAGAGGAGTATGGTGCACAACATCCTTCAGCACGTGACTTGCGACAATTATATCTTCCAGCTTAACCGACTGACTGTTCATCATTTCCTCCATTTAACTCATTAAGTAATTTTATTAATTATACACCGTTAAATACGCCTGTCCATAACTTTTACAAAGAAATAATCCACCCGAAGTGAAACAAGCCGCAGAAAAAAGAACAGCCCTCCCGCCCAATGTCATTAAGTTAAGCTCAAAAACAATAGCGGAATTAAAATGGAATTCGAAACGGCATGGGAAAAATCCCTGTGCCGTTTGTTTTTTTTGGTGTAAGCCAGA
>NZ_JBHTGY010000080.1:0-24133 GCF_042676305.1 Paenibacillus sp. GCM10027630
CCACTTAACCAAATGAGTTTGTTTTCCAGGCAATCGTTATCTTCCGGGTGATGAAATCCTGCGAATGAGTGAGTATTCGTGAGAGAAACCCTTAAAACCGAGGGACGGGCAGGTTAACGCAATACATTCCATAAGTTGTGATAAAATATTTCCAATATTAACACAAAACAGAAAAATAATGAGGTGCCTTCTTGTGAAATACTTCGAAGAGGCTAAGCATTTAAGGAAAACATATGTGCCAAAGTAAGGTCAGAAATAACTTTGTGTGATTCGGTCGCTGTGCTAGACATACCTTATATTCACTTTCGTTATATTTTTTGACTCACTACAGAATGAAACGGACTAGCGTAATTTCGAACGCTAGTCCGTTTCTGTTTGTTCATTATTCTCCTTATTAAGCTGCTTTCGCTCCACATGGGCCGCTCCCCATTGATGTAAGGCTTCCAGAATTGGAGACAGACTCATGCCGTATTCCGTGATGGAGTATTCCACTTTCGGCGGGATCTGCGGATAAATGACTCGTTTAACGAGCTCTTCCTCCTCCATTTCGCGCAGATGGAGCGTAAGCATCCTTTGCGTGATATCGGGCAGCAATCTTCTTAGCTCATTGAACCGCAGAGGTTTGCCTTGAAGCAAATGATAAAGGATAATCGGCTTCCACTTGCCGACGATCGAATCCAGCGCCGTAACGAATTGACATTGGACAGGGTTCTTTTGCATACGTTGACCTCCGTTACAGTACCTTTTTTAATACTATACCACATTATTGTGCCTACTTTAAATAAGTAAGTACATATTATATGATCAATCTAGAAAGTGTACTTGATTTGATTACAGAAAGGAAGTTTTGATTTATGGCAACTGTATTGTACATCACCGCACATCCCCTTGATCCTCAGGAATCTTTTAGCCTCGCGGTAGGTAATGAATTTATTGAAGCGTACCGTGAAGCTAATCCAACAGATGAAGTTGTTTATTTGGATCTGTACAAAGAGAATATTCCGCAATTCGATGCAGATGTTTTGCGAGGCTGGGAAAAGCTTCGGTCGGGTTCGTCTTTCGATCAACTGTCCGAAGCCGAGCAATCAAAAGTAGCTCGTCTTGACGCGATTGTCAATCAATACGTGGCTGCCGATAAGTACGTGTATGTTTCCCCCATGTGGAATTTCTCGATCCCGCCGGTTTTGAAAGCATACACGGATGCGACTTCAATTCCGGGCAAGACGTTCAAATATACTAAGAATGGTCCTGAAGGTCTGTTGTCCGGTAAGAAAGCCTTGCACATTCAAGCTAGCGGTTCCGTTTATTCGGAAGGTCCGCTTTCTGAAGTTGAAATGGGATACAGCTATCTGAAAAAGATTTTGCAATTCTATGGGATTCAATCTATGGAGGCCATTTTTGTTGAAGGAACTGCATCATCAGAGCGAGCTCCAGCCATTAAAGAAGAGGCAATTGCTCATGCTAAGGAAGTTGCCACACGTTTCTAATAAGGGGAACTAGACACATTAAATTAAAAAAACAAGGAGGCAACTCTGATGAAACTTTCAGGGAACACGATACTGATCACTGGCGGAGGTTCTGGAATTGGTCTAGCTTTTGCAGAGCGGTTTATCAAAGCTGGCAATACGGTCATTGTCTGCGGACGACGTGAAAGTGTTCTGCAGGACGCTAAGGAGAAGTTCCCAAGTCTCATTACTCGAGTTAGTGATCTTGGGCTTGAATCTGAGCGTACAGCGTTGTTTGACTGGGTGACCACGAATTATCCAGACGTCAACGTATTAGTGAATAATGCGGGGATTGGGGACCAGTTTCATGTGTTGAAAGAAAAAGAGAATTGGAGCTATTACAACAGTGAAATTGCGATCAACTTTGAAGCACCTGTTCATCTTTCTCTGCTGTTCGCACCATTTTTTTCAACAAAGCAAGATACGGCTATTTTGAATGTTACGTCTGGGTTGGCCTTCACCCCCCTAGCAATTAGCCCAATTTATTCAGCAACAAAGGCGGCACTACATTCCTTTACAATGAGTCTAAGACACCAACTTTCCGATGCATCTGTAGAAATCATTGAAGTGGCTCCGCCGGCAGTCCAAACTGCCTTCACCCGTAATAATGGAGAACCTTTAGATGCATTCGCGGATGGGATTTTCCAGGGACTTGAAGAAGGTAAACAGGAGATTGGCTATGGCTCGTCCATGAATCGCCTGCGCATGTCACGTGACGAAATCGACATATACGTAGAAAAAATGTATCAAGCGATGAAAGGTGTCGTTGGATAATATGGGACGTTAATAGCTAACGTGTTGGGTAATAACTCTGCCAAGGCCGTAGATGCCTTCGAAGCAAACATTAAAGGGATACTATTTAACTGACTCATTGAGCTAACGGATACGTTTGTTCAATAAGAAACCAGGACGAGGCTGCCGGCTGATCGGCAGCTTCATTACGTTGACGGGCAGTAGAACTTGGTAACAACAAATAACAAATTAGGAGAAAAACATACATTGACAAAATACCTGTAGTAGGTTTAACTGAATATAAATCAATACTTAAATTATGCCTATGATGAGAATCCAACTCGGAGGCGTTTCCGTCAAGAGCATCATGTAAATGATGATCCTAAGTTAGCCGGCCCCGACCGTTTTCACGGAACCAAGAGGATTGAACAGTTATGTTCGATCAAGTTGGGTGGCACCGCGAGCAAACGCTCCTCGTCCCAATAAGACGAGGGGCGTTTTTGCGTTTTCAAAAATTGAAGGAGGTTCGAAAAAATGTATCGTATTAACAACTTCAATCCGGGTCCGGCTGCTCTTCCTCTTGAAGTCCTGTATCAAGCACAGGACAAATTTATTGAATATAGGAACGGGATGTCAATTATGGAGATGTCTCATCGTAGTAAGGATGTTGAGCAACTATTCGAGGAGACACAGCAGATCATGCTTGAACTCTTGGGCTTGAATCCTAAATATCAAGTCTTATTTATGAGTGGTGGCGCAAGCATGCAGTTTGCTATGGTGCCGATGAATTTGATGTCACCAAAAAGGAATGGAAGCTATATTCTTTCAGGTAGTTTTTCGGAAAAGGCATATAAAGAAGCCCAAACGATTGGCAATGCAAAAATTGTAGCGAGTAGTCAATCACAAAATTGGAGCAGTCTTCCGGCTGTGTGCGATTTAAGCGTAGATCCAGAAGCTGCCTATATCCACATCACAACTAATAATACGATTGAGGGATCACAATTTCGTGATTTTCCCTTGACTACAGTTCCCCTTATTGGGGACATGACAAGTGATTTACTTAGTCGGAAACTTGAGTTTAACAAGTTCACAATGTTTTACGCCTCAGCTCAAAAAAATCTTGGACCCGCAGGCGCAACCGTTGTGGTCATGCATGAAGAAATGCTGAAAGAATGTGTTAACACCATTCCAGCAATTCTGAATTACAAAACGTACGCTCAAAACAATTCACTTTACAATACACCCCCAGTTCATTCGATTTATATGATGAAACTTGTGCTTGAATGGGCAAACCAACAGGGAGGTATCGCAGAAATAGAGAAAATAAATATTCAAAAAGCAAACCTTCTTTATGATGTGATTGATAGCAGTGGTGGCTTCTACAAAGGAATTATTGAAAAACCGTTTCGTTCAATGATGAACATCACATGGCGAATGATCGATGAAAAATTGGAGAAACTTTTTGTTCAGGAGTCCGAGTTTCATGGTTTTGATGGTTTGGCTGGCCATAGAAGTGTTGGGGGGCTACGTGCATCTGCTTATAATGCTGTTCCCTATCAAGCTTGTAAAGATCTCGCTGAGTTCATGATAGATTTTCAAAAGCGTAAAGGGTGAAGTGCAGTACTCTGCTGACCGAGAAGGATAGTAAAAAAACAGGCTGCGAGTAAACTTGGCAGCCTGTTGAAGTAACGGGCAGCGCAACATTTTATTATCATTTTCGTCTAATCTATAAGTATACTTTTTAGAAAATACTGGGTAGGTGTCATAAATGGTTGGAAAGATAATTGGTGGCTGGATGATTATTACGTGTAGCTATTTCCTTACTCTGTATGCAATGTTTACGTTGTATTATATCCTCTTTAAACAACCTGCTGACCATAATTGGGACTTATCTGGCGCTTTTATTGGGATGCCCTTGTTGATTCTTCCGTATCTCTTAGCTGGCATATATACGAAAAAAGCTTTTGTCAATAAACGCTCTGGTGCACTTTGGGTAAGTATAGTTCCTGTCATTTGTGAACGATGGTTGATATATCTAATTGGCTATTTATTAGTGCATGGTGGCGGTGACGGATCGACGAATGGAACAACTATGATGTTCATACGTGGCGAGGCAGCGCCTTACTACACGTATACCTATATTATCTGTGGTGTGATAAGCGTTTTGATGTGCTTTATTGTTGCTTCTTATAAACCTAAGGTTAATCAGTTGCTACGCTAACGGGACACGATAGCGTTCAATAAACACCACGACGCGGCTGCCGGCATATATCGGCAGCCGCGTTGTGCTAACGGGCAGTTTAGCGGAATTGTCTATCCGCCTAAAAGGTAAATAATGTATTCAGCGAATACATTTATAAAGCAAATTTTGTAAAGTTCAAATATCTACAGTTTCATAATATCGACGAGGTGGAAAACAAATTGGGCGTTTTTGATGATCTCAGTACTATAGGAAGAATTACTTATATCGCAAACATTGGTGGGTTTCGTCCTTTATCTACAGATAACAATTGGATCGGTGGTAACTTCTTAAGAAGCAAAAATGAAGATTGGCCTGAGGAGAATGGAACACTGCTAATACCGATATTACAGTTGTATGTGCCAGATATTGAAGTCGGAAAGGAAAAATTCGGTGACAACGAACTTGTGCAAATCTTCATTAATGAAAAGAGACTATCAAGAGATATACTTAGGAATGGTGATGGCTGGAAAATTATTTTTCATAAGAGTTTGGACGAACTTTCAATAGTTGAAGCCCCAAATTCAGCAAAAGTATTAAAACCTTTCCCAATTAGATGGACGGCTAATGAACAGCCTGATTATCCAAGTTGGGAAGAATCGTGGGAATATATGGATATGACTGAAATCAATGAATCTGAAGAGTTAAGCGATAGATTCTTTGATGAGTTTTTTCCGTATAGCAAAACTAAAATCGGAGGCTTCGCATCATATATTCAATCTCCAATATCTCAGAAATATGATTTTATACTTCAAATATCATCTGAAGAGAAGCCTGGATTGATGATCGGAGACAATGGGAACATATATATTTATAAATCTAAAGATAATAATGATTGGTATTTGTACTGGGATTGTTATTGATCGAATTGTTGTAGCTTTTTGCCTGTACATTTACTTCAAAAGAGTCGATTGAGCTAACGGGTTACGATATCACAAAATACGCAATAGGTAGCGATTGTGAAGTAAAGACGTAAGTAATATAGTTATAAATTTGAATTTATTGGGTTTTTACTCGCATTGATAACTCCCAATTTAAGGAGGAAATATAAAGTGAGTAGATTTAATAATAAGCAAGGAATTTTTGAAAGGTTATTGATATAATAGAAAGGTGGGAGATTTTTGATAGAAACAAAACGTCTTATAATTAGAGAAATGGTGCAGTCCGATTATGATGCATTGTGCGGAATATTGTGTGATGAGGAAGTAATGCGTGCTGCTTATGAAAGTGCATTCAACTTAGAAGAAGCACAAAATTGGCTTAACAGACATCTTAAAAGATATGAAGAGTATGGTTTTGGACTTTGGGCTGTTGTATTAAAAGAAACAAACGAAATGATTGGTCAATGTGGCTTGACAATGCAAGGCTGGAGAGAAAAAGAAATTTTGGAAATAGGATTTTTTTTTTTCAAAAAGCGTATTGGCACAAAGGTTACGCAACAGAAGCGGCAATTGCTTGCAAGGAATACGCTTTCTCAGTTCTTAATGCAAATAGGGTTTATTCTATTATTAGGGACACAAATATAGCCTCTCAAAAAGTTGCTGTTCGAAACGGTATGAATATTATTGATAAAGATACTAAGAATTTTAGGAATATAGATATGGAATTTTTTCTGTATTCTGTAGAGCGAACAAAATGAGCATAATACAAAGTAAAAAACAATTGATAATGTAATATGCCTTTAAATGCTATTATGAAAGTCAAATTGATAAATTCCAAGTTGTAGAGATAATTTTGATTCTCAATCGTTTTCAATTGCGAATATAAAAGGAGGGAAAATTACATCCCTCCTTTAAGCATATCCATATACCAATATTATTATCTAACGGAGCTTAATTGATATAAAGAGTATCAGCACTTAAACTATAAAGTTTTGGTATAAGATTTAGTATATATACTAAATCTTAAGCCCTTTATTCTAAAGGGCTCAAGCTTATTCAGTATATATATTACTTATAATAACGCTGAATCCTGCCTTGTTTTATTAAATGAGAGGAATGATGCTTAATGATTAAACTAAGGAGATTTCAGGAAGATGACTTCGATAGATTAATTAATTGGGCAAAGACCCCAGAATTTTTGCTTCAATGGGCAGGTCCTATGTTTTATTATCCATTAGACCGTAAACAACTTGAAAAGTATTATCACTCATCGATCGTGGAAAAACCACTAAGAAAAATATATACTGCTATTAATACTGAATTAAACGAAGAAGTAGGACATATCGAATTAAATAATGTTGACTTAAGGAATAATTCAGCGACAATTAGTCGTGTTTTGGTAGACGAACGATTTCGAGGTAAGGGTTACGGCTCTCAGATGGTCAGTGAACTATTAGAAGTTGGATTTGTAGAAATGGGGCTGCACCGTATCGACTTATTTGTATTTGATTTCAATAAGTCAGCAATTGCATGTTATGAAAATGCTGGGTTTGTAAAAGAAGGATATATACGTCAATGCAGAAGAATGGGAAATGAATATTGGAGTTTATATCAAATGAGTGTGTTGGCAGATGAGAGGAAAGGAAAAGCTAAAAAGTAAATTGACGTAGTATCCTTTGAAAAAGGGCTAGAAACAATCAAAAGGTGAATAAAAGAGAACCTTTATGAACTAACGGAGAACGATAGCTCCATGAACACTAGTCGAGGCTGCCGGTAAGATCGGCAGCCTTTATGACAGTTATCTATAGAGTTAATTCCATAGAAAGGAATACCTCCGTCTATGACGAAGATAAGAAAGATGTACGTCAAATATCGCTGATGTGGGGGTCAAATAAATATGAAAAAAGTCCTCATTATTGGAATTGTAGCTAGTGGCAAGACGTCCTTGGCAAAACGCTTATCTGAAAAAATTAATGTTCCTTGGTATGAACTCGATTCCATCGTTCATCATCAAACATCAACGGGGCGATATAAACGCACATCAGATGAGCAAGTTGATGTAATTATGGAAATTGATAAAAAAGGAACTTGGATATTTGAAGGAACAGATAGAGAATCATACCAATGTTTGTATGAGATGGCAGATACGATTATATTTATTGATACCCCTTTGTGGAAAAGAAAAATAAGAATACTAACCCGGTACTTTAAGCAAAAACTTGGTATTGAAAAATGTAATTATAAATCGAATATTATGATGTTAAAGATGATGTATAAATGGACACGTAATTTTGAACAAAATAGATGCAGTTTTGAGGCCAAGTTAAAACTATATAATGAGAAGCTTATTATATTAAGTAACAATAGCAATCAAAATTTTCTTAGTTAACGAATAGCTCTTGCCACTAAGTACATGACTTGCATATTTCGCTAACGGAAAACGATACTTCAAAAAAACATCTCGCGGCTGTCGTGAGATTGATCTAGAAGCCTCGTTAAACTCGTGGGTAGGGTACGGAAAAGATGAAGAGGTGAAATATGATTCGGGGAGTAATTATCGAAGGGTTATCTACCGCAGGAAAAACATCAGTATTTTCTGCTATAAAGAAAGTACATAGTCAAACACACCATGGTGAAAAAACGATTATTGCGATAAGTGAACATTATACACAAGTTTTGCATTCATACCAAGGTGTCTTGAGATCGATGGACAAGGATGAACATATTCAGCTTTTAAATCGTCATGTTGGTTATCTTGAACAACAATACAATTGGATTGATTCACTTGGTCATACGAAACCATCAAACGGTGTATTTTATCTATTAGAGAGGTTCCATCTAAATCATCGAGCGGCATTTATTAATTTTGCAGAAATTGAGATGCTGGAAAAACGTCTATCAAGACTGAATGCACATTGTGTACTCTTAACCTTGTCCCAAGATGCTGTTGAGCCCAGATTTATTGAAAGTCGTAGCCAAGCTTGGAAATCATATGTGATGGAAAACCACTCCACGGTAACGGAGGCATGTCAGAAGTTCTTAGAGGATCAGGAGAAACTTCGCATTTGTGCGAAACAATCGCTAATTCCCACTTTAGAGATAAACACAGACGAAGAAGATTGGGATTCCTATGCAAAACAAATACTCATGGAATTAAACTAAACAGGACACGTTAGTTCAATGTTTTTAAACAACTTTATTTCTAACCCGGCCTACATATGAGGCCGGGTTTACTGCATTTTCTGCGTCCAATTTAAACAACTTTATTATCAAAGAACAATAATATCGATAAAGATTACGTGAGACGGCAAACATCCGGTAGCGTCAACGCGTGAGAGTCCTGGTGCTAGAGATCGGCAACAACCATAGTGATCGTTCGATCAGCTCTTCGTAATCGGACGCAAAATTTTGGTTACTCACCCACACACCTAGAGGGGCTGCGGACAGCGCGGCGATCTATAGCGTGATCGAGACAGGATCGGCGACCAACCATATTGCTTACACGAAACCAATACTTCACTGCTGGCGGCTCAATAAGTATAATTTTGTTATATTATGGATATTATAACCTCAAAAATGAAAATGGGGCATAAAGCTATGAATAAGCTCAATTATTCAATTACTATGTATCCGGATGAAGACCATCGAAGCATTTTGTATCGATTGCATAGAATGAGTAATCGTAACCAGAGAGTAACAAAAACCAATAAAATGCTAATAGGTAAGCACGTAAGTGTTCTTACTTTACTTCCCGTAAATATGGCAGTAATAATCAATAAATTAATGTCGAATACACCTCCAGATTACTTTGATTTTCTCAGTAAACATACTTACCTACCTTTAGTAATTCCATTTCTTAAACATGATCAATCGTCAGCATTAATGGATTTTATCTCAGGAATATCAACAAAAGGTATAATTGCTTCAAAGTATACATCTTTCATATCTAAAGAAATTCGTTATTGTACGGAATGTCTCAAAAGTGACTATGAGTCTGGTGAATGCTTTGTCCATAGAATACATCAAATAAACAAACTGGAATACTGTCATAAACATAAAACAAGACTAATTACTAAATGTCCTATCTGCGAAGCCCCTTTAGTAACAGGTCAAAGGCTTTTGTATAATCCTTCCTGCATAAATTGTGGTATGAATCTTTTCTCTCCAGAAGTAAATATACCCATAGAAGTACTTAATTTTTTGAACAGTATCCAATATCTTCTCAGTAATGGATTATCACTCAAAAGGGAAGACATTCTTTATAGATACGATTGTTATGAATATATGAATTTAAACAATAACGTTCAACAAAGAGGATTATTTATTGAAAAATTAATATCAAGGATGTCAACAATAGGAGTAAGCATTAATAACGATAGCCACTTTGTTTCAAGATATCTAAATCTGATATATAGTGGAGACCTCTTAGTACATTTGGGGTTTATGGCTGAATTCGCTGGGGGAGCACAAAATTTTTTCGAGAGACAGCCTCCGTTATTATTCGAGCCGATTCCATTTGGCAATGGCCCTTGGAAGTGTCGTAATGAATATTGTAAAGCATATAAAGACGGTGTAGAAATATTAACTAAAATTAAGCGTAGATATTCAAGGCAAAATAAAAGAATGGAGGCTGTTTTTGCATGTCCGGAATGTGATTTTGTTTACAGTTTATCGGTGGATAACGATACTTATAAAGTACTTAACTACGGATCAGTGTGGAAGCAGGGGTATCTTAATGATCCTGAGAAATTTCAAAGTATTGGTAAAGTAAATTACTATAAAAGAACAATTCGAAAAAAGGGAGAAATAAGGATTGAAAAGCAACTCCATAGTATTTATTGGTTTGATATGATGATAAAAACATATTATTCCAATCTAAACTATAACGAAACATCTAGGATTATGAATACAAATGCAGATACTGTAAAGAAGTATGTCTCTCTATATGAAAAGCATCAATCACTTGAGATATTTTACACGATCAGAACCTGTGAGGGTTTTGAAGAGTATTCGCTTAATCAAGTAAAGAAAAGTATTTTGGAAGTACTACAGACAAACGAAAATGTATCGCGGACTGAACTTAAAAAAAATTGGATCACACAAAATGAAGCTATTATTGGAATCTGACCCAACCTGGCTTGATTCGTACTTGCAGCGCAAAGAAAGAATAAATATTAATTGGGAAGAACGTGATGCTGAATTACTTGAAAAGCTTATTAATGTCGTAAAAGACCTTTATTTAGATCCACCGGATAATAAGATTGCAAAGGAAACGATACTAAAAAAGTTAAGCGATTCTGATCAAATATTAATCAGAATACATAAAGATAAATTACCTAGCAGTATTCAATATCTAAAGGATAATGTGGAGATCACGGAGAACTTCCTGATTAGAAAAATTAATGATACGATAAATTATTATAAAAGGCAGGGACGTAAAAATGTTACGGCTAAACTCATTATGAGTCACACTAGATATCAAGGGTGCTCAGAAGTTGTGAAGAAAGAGATATTAAAATCAACAACATAAAATACATAGTAATGAATAAGTTCATGTTTCGTTGTTAAGTTGCAACGAAAATAGTGTAATTTATGAATAATGAATAGTGATAGAGAGTTGCCTTCGAATCAAGATCAGACGATTGAAGGAGTATTCCTATCTTTCCCCAGTTTTAAACGAACGAGGAGGCAAACGTCTAGTGGATTTACGTGGCACCAAACATGGGCATCTTGCAATTAGTAATGAAAACGATTACAGCCAGTCTACCCACAGACGGCCGTGAATTTTGTGCGGTTATGACGAAAAGAAATATTCCAAATCTGAAGGAAATGACTCTTTTACTTTGAGTCGTTTTTTGATGTTCTCTCATTGTGGTACAATGGCTCCGTTCTCGTTATCTTAATGGTTGAAGAGAGCCTTGCAGTTCTCATTTACTATACGAGGATACTAAATATTGTATATAATAATAGAAAAGGTGGGATATTTGGGAGGAGCATTACAACGCAATGTTTTGGTGGGATGCTTATAAAGCTAGAGAACTCGTGGGATGCGATGGAATTTGAGGGACAGCGTTGGGTTCGCCTCGCCAGCCTGTATCCAGAAACCATTGACTATGTCGATTTTTATTGTAATGGTCAACTGATATACACCAATTACGTGGAACCGTTCACACTCAACTTCGACTCTAACTGGAGACAATTAGCTTGGAAAGTGCGTCCCGGCGACCGGGAGTGGAAGGCAGTCGTACATTTGAAGAACGGTGAGGTTTTGGAACGTAGGGCGAGTTTGTAAATACAAATGTAAAAAATACAAATCGAAGGCGGCCCCCGGTTAGGTGGATGATCCATCAAATCCGGGGGATTTTTTTGCTTGTGTAGATAAGCAAGATATGTCTGATGAGCCAGCCATGCCGGTAAAATCATGTTCCAAAGGTCAGGGAAGGTCAATCTATCACACTTGACGGAGTTTGCAGCGGGAGGGCTGTTTGGTTATAGGATTATTCGGCGCTGGACACTCATTATTTGATCTTGGCACAGTGGAACCTGGTTAAACAAACGATTATCAAATATTGGCTATTGAGCGCCGTAATGCATGATCCTAGAATTGTAAGCACTTTAAAAAGGAGGTCGCTGAGGATAAGATGATACCTACGGAGACGATCCGCATGGCGGCGGTCGTTGTGGCAATGCTGCCGATTCTGGTCGTCTACCCGTTCCTGCAAAAATATTTTGCCAAAGGCGTTATGCTCGGCTCTATTAAAGGTTAAATGGAAAAATCGAGAGGCGGTATCCCTTTGAAAATTATGAATGTTACGTGTATTTGAGCTAACGGCGTATTTGTCAAAATCGAAACCGATGAAGGCATCACCGGCTATGGAGAAGGCACGAACTTCACCCCGCTGGTGGTAATCGGCATGATCGAGGAGTTAAAGCCGTACATTATTGGGGAGGACCCGGAACGCATCGAGTATTTATGGCAGGTCTGCTTCCGCCGTCTGTTTGCCCGGGGAGGACCGGTGACCGGCTCGGCCATAGCCGCTATCGATATGGCTTTGTGGGATATTAAAGGGAAAGCGCATAACGTGCCGGTTTATCAGCTGCTGGGCGGAATGGCGTGGGAGAAGGTTCGTTTATACGGCCATATTACCGGTCATTCGACCGAGGAGATCGCCGCAAACGCCAAAAAGCTGGCGGCCAAAGGGGTTACGGCCATCCGGTACCGGGGCTTCCACGATACTGACGACATTGACCTGCACGACCACAAGCGAGCCGTCCAGCAGCAAATCGAATACACGGAGGGCATTCGTACAGCGGTCGGCGACGACGTGGACCTGATCATCGAATGTCACGGCCGATACGATCCGGACTATGCGGTCATGCTTGCCGAAGGGGTCGCCAAATTCAAGCCGCTCTATATCGAAGATCCGATTCGACACGAAAATCCGCAGGCGCTGGCTAGGTACTGACAGCATACGAATATTCCGCTTGCCACGGGCGAGCGGGGGCATAATAATACGATTTCCGCGAATTGGTTGTAGACGGGCTTGTCGATTACTTGCGGCCGGACGTTTGCTGGTGTGGAGGTATTACGGAAATCAAAAAAAACGCCGCTTTTGCCGAAGTGTACGACTGCAAGTACTGATCGATTGATTGTGGAGCGAGTTGCGGTAATCGCAGAAAAACGTGGCGTTCCCCGCGCTCAAATCGCACTTGCCTGGTTATTGCAGAAAGAACCAGTAACAGCTCCCAGTATCGGTGCTGCGAAGATGTCTCATCTCGAAGATCCGGTAGCTGCTCTTTCGATTGCATTAACACCTGAAGAAATTGAAAGGCTGGAAGAGCCATATGTTCCCCATCCGGTAATTGGTGCAGTTTGATATATGAAACGACAAGAACGCCCTAACCATTTTCATGGGCGTTCTTGATCTCAAATTGGGAGGTGAAATATGCATGTTAATAGCAGAAGTAAGTGGAAAATTCGATTTGTCACAGGATACACTTCGCTATTATGAACGAATCGGACTTATTCCACGTGTGAACCGCAATAAAAGCGGAATCAGGGATTAGGGATTATACGGAAGAAGACTGCAGGTGGGTTGAATTTATCAAATGTATGCGAGGCGTAGGTCTTCCAGTTGAAATTTTGATTGAGTATGTTGGGTTGTTTCAACAGGTCTGTCTGTAGAGCAATATTGGCGTCAGGTGACAGGAACTTTATCTCATTTCCGTATGTTCAATGTAAGCGTCAAATACTCCCCACATTTTCACACCAGGCAGACATGGTCAGATCGCTGGATTTAAAGTCTGTGATTCTAGTCGTCCATTCTTGTAAGCGTTAGGCATAACCAGACGATTCATCAATTAAAATATTGGCTCCGTAATTTGAATCATTTCTCTTCCTCTACACCCTCGTCTACTACTTGGCTTCCTCTTGCCATCGCTAGCCCCCATCCGAGGCTTCCACGCCATCATCTTCCCTCATGGTTCGTGTTGGACACATCGGAGTCGAAGTTAAGGCAGGCTTTAATCCCGAATTGCTTCGTGAAATCGTTCGAGCACTAGAGCCGTCATGCTGACGTTGGCCAACATCGACCGCGTGTATCTGGCATGCGGCAGCACGGATCTGCGAAAATCCATTGATGGCTTAGCCGCACTTGTGCAAGCCGGATTTGAACTCGATCCCTTCTCCAGCAGTCTTTTCGTCTTCTGTAATCGCCAGCGGGATAAGTTGAGACATGAGAAACAACCTTCCTTGGTCTTTTTGCTGTGGCGGCTTACAATGGATAGGGTGTTTTTTGCGGCAATGACCCGATTTGTACCAGAGCCTATCCTAATGATCTGACATTCGCCCTTACCATCGTAACCGCACGTCATACATTGGTTATGCGTGGAATTATTAGAATGAAAAGAGGGGGAATGGAGTTGTTTATTCAATGGATTCCTGAACTGAAACCTGATCAAATCCGCCTATCGAAGTGGTTTTTCGACGATCTCCGGACAATGCCGTCATCTTTACGGCTTCATATTGGAGCCTGGAAAAAAGAAGTTAAGGTGCAAATCAACGATCTTCTGCCGCAATTTGTCATCGGGTTACCTGAAGCTTTTAAACATAATTTTACTATGCCTATCACATTGCCTTACGAAATCTATTTGGACGGAACAAACCTGCATATCGGCCCTGTAATCGCTCTATTATTTTGCAAAGGGAACAAGCTAACAGCCGAAATTCTGGAAAAATACAGGGGATATCTAATGAATTATGAAAAGATTAAGGGGCTTATTTATGTTTGTTCTTTGAATGGCATAAACCCTGAGAATCAAACTATTAAGGGTTATTACTTTAATCCAAATGCAGAAGGGAAAGAACAGTGGGAAAAAGGAATCTTTCCTTATCCCGGCGCAGTTTATAGAAGAATAAAAGTAAGCAAAAACTTACTCTATGATCATCTGATCACACATATCGAACGGAAGATTTTTAATCCCTATTGCTTTGATAAATGGGATTTATGGAAGTTATTGTCATCCAATCCTCTGTTAAAGGAACATTTACCTCATACTAAACAATTAAATCATCTACAAGATTTAAACGAGATGTTGAGACTATATGGATCAGTCTATTTGAAGCCCGCCAACAGTTCCATGGGCAAAGGAATCAGAATGGCCAAAAAGGTAAGAAATGGCTACTTGTTTACCAATCGTTATAAGGTAAAGAGCATAATTAAAAATGCAAGCCAAGTTTCTACCTTCCTTCATCGTTTGAAAAAGGGAAAACGGTATTTGATTCAACAACCTGTAACCATGACATATCATAAACGGAATGTGGACTTTAGGGTCATCTTGCAAAAAGACGGCAGCCTGAATTGGACCTGTTCGGGAATCATCGCACGTTTCGGAAGAAGCGGAAGATTCTATACGAACGATGTAAAGTCTATTGGTTTATCCAAGAATGTTCTGCACGACATCTTTCATCTCGATGAGGAAGCGGTATCTAACAAAGAAAAGGAAGTAATTTCGATTTGTTCGAAAGCTTGCCAGACGATCGAAAAAATTTATGGGCCTTCCGGCGATGTTGGAGTCGATGTGGTGATAGATCCCGATCTCAAAGTATGGATCCTTGAAATCAATAGTCTTCATCAACATAAAATGGCAGCCTATTTAAAGGAAGATCCGCATTTGTATACCCGGGTTATGACTAGACCATTAGAATTTGCAAAAGCTCTAGCTGGATTTTCGGAGGAAATAATAGGGAAGAATGCAAAAATGGAGAGGTAGCATTTCGATTTGCACTGCAGGATACTCACCAGGCGGGAGGTTTTCCTGAAGGAAATATTTAGACCGTGGGATTTTGCCCATGCCATTCCGCTGATGTAAGAATAACATTAGACTGTAGTGTAGAAAAAGGAGGAATTTTATAATGGGAATACGACCACCGAAACCAACACCAACACCAACACCAACACCAACACCAACACCAACACCAACACCAACACCAACACCAACACCAACACCAACACCAACACCGACACCGACACCAACACCAACACCGACACCGACACCGACACCGACACCAACACCAACACCAAGTGGCCGCATTTATGTATCAAATACCTTTGGCAACAACGTGTCGGTAATTGACGGGACCAGCAACAGTGTCGTAGCGACCGTCACCGTCGGTGCTACTCCAACAGGAGTCGGGGTGAACACAACGACCAACCGCATCTATGTGGTAAATAACATTAGCAACAACGTGTCGGTGATTGATGGGAGCAGTAATAGTGTGGTAGCGACCGTTACGGTCGGTGCTCAACCAGCGGGTGTGGCGGTGAATACAGCGACCAACCGTATTTACGTGGCCAATGGCGGCTTCTCCGGTACCACCGTATCAGTCATAGACGGGAGCAGCAACAGTGTCGTAGCGACCGTCACCGTCGGTTCTGGTCCAGATGGTGTGGCAGTGAACACAACGACCAACCGCATCTACGTAGCAAATTTAGGTTCCAACAACGTGTCGGTGATTGATGGGACCAGTAACAGTGTCGTAGCGACTGTCACCGTCGGTTCTGGTCCAGATGAAGTAGCGGTGAACAGAACGACCAACCGCATCTATGTGGCAAATAGCACCGGCAACGTGTCAGTGATTGACGGTACCAGCAACAGTGTCATAGCGACCGTCACCGTAGGTACTAGTCCAGAAGGTGTGGCGGTTAACACGACGACCAACCGCATTTATGTTGCAAATGAAACTAGCAACAACGTGTCGGTGATTGACGGGACCAGTAACAATGTTATAGCCACCATCATAGTCGGCACTACTCCAATTGGCGTGGCGGTGAATACGACGACCAACCGCATTTATGTGGCGAATTTTGGTACCAACAACGCATCGGTGATTGACGGGACCAGTAACAGTATCGTAGCGACTGTGACCGTCGGTACTAATCCAGAGTTCGTGGCGGTGAAACCTTAACTATAATTTCAATCAACGACTGCTTTCGTTTGATCAAATTTTGGCAGTATTGACGGGACGAACAATACCAGCACAAAATGGCAGCCTATTTAAAGGAAGATCCGCATCTGCATAGCCGGGTTATAACTAGACCATTAGAATTTGCAAAAGCTCTGGCTGGATTTTCGGAGGAAACGATTAGGAAAAATACAAATATGGAGATTTAGCACTTCGATTTGCACAGCAGGTACTCACCCGGCCTTTTGAATATATAAAATCAATGGGAGGCTTTTCAGAAAGAAATAATAAGACCATGAAATTTTGCCCACACCCTTCCGTTGATGTAAGAATAGCATTAGACTGTAGTGCAGAAAAAGGAGGAATTTTATAATGGGAATACGACCACCGAAACCGACACCAACGCCGACACCAACGCCATTCCCGACACCGAAACCGACACCAACGCCATTCCCGACACCGAAACCGACACCAACGCCATTCCCGACACCGAAACCGACACCAACACCGACACCAACACCGACACCGACACCAACACCGAAACCGACACCAACACCAACACCAACACCAACACCGACACCAGGTGGCCGCATTTTTGTGGCCAATGAAGGTACCGGCAACGTATCGGTAATTGATGGTACCAGTAATAGTGTGATCGCAACGGTCACCGCCGGGACTAACCCATTTGGCGTGGCGGTAAACGCAACGACCACCCGTATCTATGTAACAAATTTTGGAAGCAATAACGTATCGGTGATTAACGGAACCAGTAATAGTGTGGTAGCGACCGTAACGGTCGGTTCTCAACCAGCGGGTGTGGCGGTGAATGCAACAACCAACCGTATTTATGTGGTGAATAGTTTGGGCAATAACGTGTCGGTGATTGACGGGATCAGTAACAATGTCATCGCAACTGTCCCCGTCGGTACAGCTCCGGATGGCTTGGATGTGAACACGACGACCAATCGCATTTATGTTGCGAATTTTAATAGTAACAACATATCGGTGATTGATGGAGTCAGCAACAGTGTCATAGCGACCGTAACGGTCGGCGCGGGTCCGGATGAAGTCGGGGTGAACGCGACGACCAACCGCATCTATGTGTCAAATGGGAACAGCAACAACGTATCGGTGATTGACGGGACCACTAACCTTGTCATAGCTACGATCAACGTTGGTACTAGTCCAGAGGGCGTGGCGGTGAATCCGACTACTAACCGCATCTATGTGGCGAATGCAGGCAGCAACAATTTGTCGGTGATTGACGGGACCGGTAACAATGTCATAGCGACCGTCCCTATAGGTAATACTCCAGCCGGAGCGGCGGTCAACGTAAGAACCAACCGCATTTATGCAGCAAATATGCTAGGCAGTAACATATCGGTAATTGACGGAACTAATAACAGTGTGATAGCAACCATCACCGTCGGTATTGGGCCGCAAGGCGTGGCGGTGAACCCTTAACTTCTTTGGATGCAGCGAAACGAATCAATTAGTCAATGGGACGAATATCAACAGCAATGTCTCCCATGCCGGTCAGTAACCTTTCCAATGTCGTTGCCATTGCGGCAGGAGTTTTTTTAAGACAGGACCGCAGAGCTTAGCAAAATAGGAGTCACCTCTCGAAACGGAAAATAAAGTACGTTAGGCCATCGATGTATCCAGTTAGGTCATATAACCGGTGAATGAGCCGTCAGGCTTATAGACCTATCCAGACGATTTTGAGACTACGGTTTGACGCCAATCACAAGTACACTTCAACCTGACACATTGAAACAGTCGGTGCCTGCAAACGGAGGACTGGCAAGGCTTGCCGATTCGTTAGCGTACGATTATTCCGTTTCGTGAGTATCGAATTTAATTTATGCACTCCTAGAATATTAATCGGATTAACTTTTCGAAAGTCTATTCTAAGGGAGCACTTATAGAGGTGTTCAGAATGATAACCATCAGTCTTTGTATGATTGTGAGAAATGAACAAGATACCTTGGAACGTTGTTTAGAATCTATTCGTAGTGTTGTGGATGAGATTGTGATAGTCGATACGGGTTCAACAGATCAAACGAAAGAAATCGCGGGCAAGTATACTGGGCCTGTCTTCGACTTTAAATGGATCGATGATTTCGCTGCGGCGCGCAACTTCTCCTTCGCCCAAGCGACGATGGACTACATCCTTTGGCTCGATGCGGATGATGTGCTCCTCGCCGATGCCCATCAGAAACTGCACCGATTGAAGCAAACGCTCGATCCCGAAGTGGATGTTGTCTCCATGGACTATCACTGCGCATTCGATCAACAAGGAGAACCGAATCTGATAGTCCGACGAAACCGCCTCGTCAAACGATCGAAAAATTATCAATGGCAGGGTGCCGTTCACGAAGATTTGGTCATAAACCGAGATTGCCTATTGGACAGCGATATCGCCATCACTCACAAACAGGTTCACGGTCCTTCCGACCGAAATTTGAAAATATACGAAAGACTGCTGCTTGCAGGCAGACCGTTGAGCCCTAGGGATATCTTCCATTATGCGAGGGAACTGCATCATCATCAGATGCACGAAAAAGCTATAGAATTTTACTTACAATGTATGGAATTTTCTGAACTTTCCGCAGAAGACAAAATTTTCGTTTGTGGCAAGTTGACTGACTGCTATTACTTCCTTGGGGAAAAGGAAAAAGAATGGGCCTCTATTTGGAGATCTTTTGAATATGACGTTCCACGTCCCGAGTTCTGCTGCCGTCTAGGATATCATTTCCTGCAAGGTCAAAAGATCGAGCAGGCCATATTCTGGTATAAACTCGCCGCGGACGCTCCAACTCCCCAAAATCGCTGGGCTATCCTGAATCATGCAAGCCGAACCTGGTTGCCTCACATGCAACTTGCCCATTGTTATTATGAATTAGGGAAGTACGAGTTGTCCTATGAGCATAACCTTATTGCCTTGAGCCATCAACCTGACAACGAACAAATACAAAACAATATCAAGCTCCTTGAAAATATATTGCAACCGCTAAATGCAAGGTGAGAATGATGAATGTTAATAAAGACCTACCATTAGTATCCATTATTATTCCGGCGAAAAACGAAGGAACCTATGTGGAATCGACCGTCGCATCGGTGGTGGCGTCTAAATCCGGTTACCCATTCGAAATCGTTATTGTCGATGATGAATCGATAGACAGATGCTGTGATTTCATTACTTCTCATAAAGAAGTCTCTCGGATCAAACTGATCCGGACCCAAGGAATCGGGGCCGCTAAAGCCAGAAACCTCGGGGCCGGGATATCCAAGGGAAGGTATATGATATTTTGTGATGCTCACTTGAGCTTTGAAGACCTTTGGATTGACCGTTTACTGGAACCGATTGAAGCCGGGCTGACTGACGGAATATGCCCTGCAATTGCACAAATGGATTTGCCGCATATCGCCGGGTATGGCCAGACGCTGGATCAACGCCTGCAAGTACAATGGAATGGATGGCAGGCAACTCCCTTTCCATGCGCAATTTTGCCTGGCGGTTGTTTTGCAATATCCAGAGAAGTGTTTTTCGACATTGGCGGTTTTGATGAAGGCTTCAAAACATGGGGTTATGAAGATGTGGAGATTTCACTGAAAATGTGGTTGTTCGGTTATAAATGCTACACTTTGCCTGAAGTAAAGATTCTCCATTTGTTTCGAAAATCTCACCCTTATCACATCAGTTGGGAACCCATATATTACAACTTCATGCGAATGGCATACAGCCATTTTTCTGAAGAGCGAATCCAAAGATGCAAAAAGTTAATAACCTACGCCAATGCGGATCATATCGAATCTCTGGTCGTTGAAGACGGAGTTTTGGAACAAAGGCACAAGTATTTTTCACGCAGAAAATATATCGATGATTGGTTTATGGAGAGATTCGAAATCCCGTTCTAGAATTCGAACAAAACTGAATGTACACAACATTGAAACATCCTTCCTTGGTCATTTTGCTGTGTTAGCTTAATTTTACCAAAGGACAATTACGAAGAAAAGGGACATTCTCTCAATTGGAGACTGTCCCTTTTGCTTGTACTCCCAAAATGGTTCCGGTGCTTGAGTATGCTCTGAAGCCAAATTCAAGAGTGGATCCTAAGCAGAACGTTTTCAACATCCTGACCAGAGAAAATAAAGATCTTAATGGAATTTGCAGTTGTAATTATAGGCCTTTTCTAATAGATTCGTGAACTACCAGCGCTTTATAAGAATGGGACAAGGCTCAGCAGAGACCATGCTGACCCACTAACTTTTTCCTGCTTACAAACTTTTAATAATATAATCAATTGATTATATAAGTATATTAATATATGTTTATTTTATAATTCTTAAATATGAGGTGAATAGGTTACACCAAATCAGGGCG
Organism: Paenibacillus sp. GCM10027630; assembly: GCF_042676305.1. Lineage (NCBI taxonomy): Bacteria > Bacillati > Bacillota > Bacilli > Caryophanales > Paenibacillaceae > Paenibacillus > Paenibacillus sp. GCM10027630. The sequence goes on from NZ_JBHTGY010000080.1 coordinate 21,209, forward strand.
AGGGGAAAATTGAAGAATTTCGAGCTGTAAGAGATTTGATCAAAGAAAAAGTGTTTCAGCTGTTAAAAGAGCACAAGGTCGTATAGGAATAGAGAGAGGAGGAGCGATATGGAGCAAATTAATGAAATGGCAGGAAACTTAAAGCTGCTCAGTGACAAAACCCGACTCACGATGATGGCGTTATTGAAAGACCGAGCCCTCTGTGTTTGCGACATTGTAGGTCTGTTGGAAACGTCGCAGCCTAACGCGAGCCAGCATCTGCGTAAATTAAAATCAGCTGCTCTTGTGAACGAAACGCGTAAAGGCCAATGGATTTATTATTCCTTAAATATTGAAGATAAGCCTTACATTGGGGCGATTTTGGGCTATATTCCGTCATTAAAAGAAAAAAACGATCAACTAAAAAATGATTGCGAATAGTGTTGAGGATCCAATGGCTATCACAGCGCTGTTTATATTTTTAATAACCTTAACATTTGTCATTTGGCAGCCAAAGGGATTAAATATTGGTTGGTCGGCAAGTGTCGGGGCCATTCTCACATTAATTTTCGGTGTGGTTAGTTTTGCGGATGTAGGTACAGTAACCGGCATTGTGTGGAATGCAACATTAGCGTTTGTAGCTATTATTTTAATTTCATTGGTGCTTGATGAAATCGGATTTTTTGAGTGGACAGCATTACATATGGCCCGACTAGCGCGCGGAAACGGTATACTGATGTTTGTGTTCATCATCCTGCTTGGATCGGCGGTCTCAGCGCTGATTGCTAACGATGGTGCTGCCTTGATCATCACACCCATCGTACACGCCATGGTTTGGGCGCTTAAATTTGATGATAAGATGATTCTGCCATTTATTATGGCAAGTGGGTTCATTGCCGATACAGCATCCTTACCGCTTGTCGTAAGCAACTTGCTAAATATTGTATCTGCTGATTATTTCAACATCGGTTTTGTGGAATACGCGAGCCGTATGATTGTTCCAAATATCTTTTCTATCATTTCGAGCCTCACAGTCTTGTATCTGTATTTTCGCAAAAGCATCCCGAAAAACTACAACGGGGCTAGAAGCGCATGGACTGAATCCTCGGGCGGTTCAAGTGATGAATGAAGCTGGTGTAGATATTAGCCAAAATACGAATTTGAAACCGTTATTCGTTCAATCAACCTATTGAATGAGGCCATGGCGAAATCGAGTTTATGCTGCACTACCCCTTTGGGGTAATCGTTTTTTCTCTAATACTTGCAGAATGCAAACAATAATGATGGGGTGGTTGAATGACAGTTATTTTGGATGCAATTGTAATCGGGGGAAACTAAAATGGTTACAACGGTCGTGATGTGCTTGAAGCAAATAAGCACGCGTTTTTCAATCGCTGTTCATATCCTTTCCCTGATTGCAGTCAGTTCGAACGAATGTGCTGGGACTTCATTGCAGGTAGCGTAAATACTAAACCTGTGGTGATCCGAAGAATTATGGGAATGTTAAAAATGGTAGGGTTAGTGGAAGTAGGTCTTGGGGTAGAAGATGCTTCTCTACTCAAAGCACCTAAGGAATTACGCTTCTTGATGTGGGCTGCAAATTTGATTGAAGAATCTCAATTATTCCGTTTTCAACGAAGATCAGAATGAGCGATGCCCAGCCGGGCGGAACATTGAGTTGGTTCTCCAATCCGAGTTTAATGAGGCTCAATCCGTTATGGAACACAGGTTGGCACAAACGACTTTGGGCCAGCTCACAGCAAGGTTCAAAAAATAAGAGCTCCTTTAAGAGAGCTTTTATTGTATAAACTTGTTGTAACTAATAAAGTTATAACAATAATAATTACAACAAAACATATTTGGAGGAATAGAAGATGAAAATGTTAGTCACAGGAGCGACAGGGAAATTGGGAACGAAAGTTGTAGAGACGCTATTGAAAACTGTACCAGCGAGTCATCTGGCTGTCAGTGTCCGCAATCCAGAGAAAGCGGAAGGATTTCGAGCTCGTGGAGTAGAAGTTCGCCAAGGAGATTTTGACCGTCCAGAAACATTGGATTCTGCTTTTGCAGGTGTCGATCGCTTATTAATTATTTCTGCGGATGGAGACAACGAAACAAGAATTCGGCAGCACACAAATGCTGTAGCTGCTATAGAGCGTGCTGGAGTTAAATTTATTGCATATACCAGCCTAGCCAATGCAAGTGAAAGCACGATTTTCCTTGCTCCAGTACACCGTGCCACGGAAGAAGCCATCGTTAGAACGGGCATTCCTTACTCCTTCTTACGCAATAACTGGTACTTGGAGAATGAAATTTCAAGCATACAAGGCGTGATGGCAGGAGCTCCTTGGGTGACCTCTGCTGGATCTGGAAAGGTGGGTTGGGCACTACAACAAGATTATGCGGAGGCGGCTGCAACAGTATTGGAAGGGGAACGGACACGAGAATACGATTTATGAACTTTCGGGAAACTGATGACTCAAGAAGAACTGGCGTCTGCTCTTGGCACGTTATTAGGCAAGGAAGTACCTGTGCAACAGGTCGATAACGCCACTTATGCCGACATTATGAAAGGCGCAGGTGTACCCGACTTCGTCATCTCTATTCTCGTAGGTATCCAGCAAGGCATTCGGGAAGGCACACTGTTGATCGAAAGCAACGATTTTGAAAAGCTGCTCGGTCGTCCAGTTACGCCCATCAGGGAGGCACTGTCTCAAATCGTTAATGAAATCTCTCAAACAAAATAATTAAACTCAAATTGAAAACCGACCTTTCGTAATGAAATTTAGGTTACACAAGATGAGGTTAATAACCTGACTAAACGAAAAAGGCCCTCAATCCCTGAACTGTGACCCAATTTATGGACACGTAATAAAAAGCTACTAGGCTGAAAGAAGATGACTTCTGTATTCATCAGGGGTCATCTTTTTTAATCCCCACTGGTAG
>NZ_JBHTGY010000081.1:0-25555 GCF_042676305.1 Paenibacillus sp. GCM10027630
ACACCTAGATTGAGCTTTGCGAGAACACTATTGAGAAATAGGGTGTATGGATTAAAATTTGAGAGATATTGAAAGCGCTTAATTCGACAGCCTGACATTTTCCTGATAATCCGGGTTTGGGTGAAAGAAGCTTATCCTCTTTAGTTGTCTACAAAGATATTGTATGTGATCAGGCCTATATCTATCATCCAGGCTCGCTTAAGTTGCACCCTCAACAGGACTTGATACAGGTGCAGCCGTTAACGGTTCTCCATTTTTATAATAGAGCGAAGGGCTTAACAGAATATAAAATATATGAACCTGCTCGTAGCCCGACTCGCGCAAAATCCGGTTGAGTGAGGCGGCTGCAGCATCGTGGATTTCTTGCTTGCGTGGAAACATCAGAATCTCGACACTTAGCGGGACCTGTGTAATGGTCTCGGTCAGAAGCAGTTCAATCTTGACCTTTTCCTTGGCAATATTAACTAGTTGAGCGAATTCATCGACCACCCGTGGGGCAATGGATCTGAGAAAATCGCTGGTGAAGCCTTTGAAGCGCAAATAAGGCATGATGTCCGTCTCCCTAATTGTGAGTGTTCAAAAAATAAACTTCTTTAGCATCGAAAGTACAAGTTTTCGTAGAAGCTAATTTCGTAAGTTAGTACTAATCCCTGAAGAAAGCGGCGTGAGTTCAGGTATGCATTCATTTGCGGATAATCTGCGATGAATGCTTTTTGAGTTGCTTATATGTACATTTTTACATATAATAGGTTCGACAAAATAGTACTATGGTTCAAATCATATGTCAACTAAAGGCATACTGGAGGCACAATGAACACTCTTTCCTATGGATTGCTCGCTATGTTAACTGGAGGTTCGCGTACCGGCTATGAGTTAATGCAGCAAATTCAGCCTCTTTGGAGGGCTAAGCATAGTCAAATCTATCCGCTTCTAGCCAAGTTAGAGCAGTCAGGTTATGTTCGGTTCGTATCGGTAGCACAGAAGGAAAAGCCGGATAAAAAAATATATTCGATCACAGAGCAAGGCATTGCGCAGCTGCGCCAATGGATTCCCAATACGACCAGTGAGCCGGTCAAACGCGATGAACTGCTGCTAAAAGCATACTGCGTTTCGCTCACAGATCCATCCGCTGCCAAGAGCCTGATACAGGCCCGTATAGCTCTATTCGAAAGCAAGCTTGAGAAATATTCACAAATGCTTGCGGAACTGAAAAAAGAGCTGGACGGTGACCTCAGCTTCACATCGCCCGGCTTTGGCAATTATATTCTGTTACAAAGAGCGGTAAGCAATTCTCAAGCAGAGCTGGAATGGTGCGGCTGGGTATATGGCTTGCTGCCTTCTACTACATCCATCTAATGAATCTTAATAAGTTGAAATACATAGCTGAAATGACATAATCAAGCAGAAAAAACGCAAGATGGAATAAAGACAGAATGTTTGCCTTTCGGTATGATAGCTGTATAGGAATCTAAACAATCCGGCTTGGGATTGAAATCATTCCCGGATCGAGGTTCAGGAGGCTGCTAATATGAAGAAGTTTCGAATTGCTCAGATCGGCTGCGGAGGTATGTCCAAAGCGTGGATTGAATACGCTTTAAAACGCGAGGATGCTGAGATCGTCGCGCTGGTCGACATCAAGGAAGAGTATGCCGCGGCAGCTGCCGAGAGGCATGGCCTTACTTGCGGAATTTATACCGATGTACGCGAGGCTATTCTTACCTCAGGAGCTAACTTAGTGTTTGATGTGACGATTCCGGAAAGCCATGCGGCAGTTGCAACAGCGGCGATGGAGCTGGGCTGCAATGTGCTGGCGGAGAAGCCGATGGCTACATCTATGTCGGAAGCAAGCCGCCTTGTAGAACTGGCGGAAAAGCTGGGGAGAACCTACGCCATTATGCAAAATCGCCGCTATCTCCCTCAAATTCGGGCCTTCCGCGATTTGGTTGTGAACGGCGAGATCGGTACGGTTGGTTTTGTAAATGCGGATTTCTTTCTTGGGCCGCATTTTGGGGGATTTCGCGATGTTATGGAGAGCCCGCTGCTGCTCGATATGGCAATCCATACGTTTGATCAGGCGCGTTTGATCACTGGCAAGGATCCGGTGTCCGTGTATTGCCATGAGTTTAATCCTGCTGGTTCGTGGTATGAGGGGAACGCTGCGGCCATTTGTATTTTTGAATATGCGGATGGAGGCGTGTTTTGCTACCGCGGCTCTTGGTGCGCTGAAGGAAGCCCGACCTCGTGGGAGGCGCAATGGCGCGTTAACGGCAGCAAGGGAACGGCTTTGTGGGACGGAGCAACGGCACCATTTGCTGAAATCGTGGCGAATCCGCAGGAAAAAGCTTTTGCAGACCGCTTCCGCCGAGCGGAGTCCGAATTGACATGGAACGGCCAAAGCGGACACGCAGGCTGCTTGGATGAGATGTTCGCCGCTCTGATAGAAGGCCGCAAGCCCGAAACCTACTGCACGGATAACCTCAAGAGCATGGCTATGGTGTACGGAGCACTTCAGAGCGCCAAAGAGGGTCGAAAGATCGAGCTTGCTGCTTTGACCCGATAGAGACAGCCATTCATATGAAGGCAGAGCTACCTCCTGAACCGATTTTTTCCAAAGGTGGGGAACGCCTGTCTTTTTTAGCTTGCACTGTATTTTCACAGGGACAGCCGGAAAGGGTTCATGGTATAGTTAAGCTATAGCGGGATCTGCTGGATAGAGCACTAGTGGATATGGAGGAAGCACGAGATGATCAAGAAATTGGCGGCTTTTGGCGGACTTATCATTTTACTATCAATCGGGCTGTGGTATAGCGAACATCAGCTGTCGCAAACCCGAGGCAGCTATTGGGAAGCCAGCCCCGCATTTTCCTATTTCTCCATGACGCTGCGTGGTGAGGAAGGGCAACTGGCTATTGTCGATGCCCCATTTAACGTAAAGCAGAAGGAGCGGTATTCGTGGTTTTTTTGGAAAGACCCGCAATCCTTGTTCGGCAAACCATTTCAAGTGAACGGCATTAATTGGAAGTCGGGAAAAAGTTACCTGCTCTATGAAGGGGCTATCGGAGTGCCGAATCGCAATATCGGCGGTGTGAGCCGAGCAGCCCGGGCCTTTTCCACCTTTTCACTACCTACCAAAGGGCTGTGGAAGCTGGAGGCGGTTGTTGATGGGAAATCGGTGGGCAGCATTGTAGTCGAGGTTAAATAAACAAGAGCTAGCGATCAGTTGAAACTGCTGCGCAGTCATGTATAATAAATAACAATTGCAGGGGCGAAGCGAAAGCGGCTCCAAACCTAGGAAAGCGATGTGACTGCTCATGAGCGCCAAAGCATCTGATGAACAAATAAACAACTTGGAAGTTGCTCCATTGGGAAGCAATGTTCCGAGTGAAGCCGATGAAGCCTGCTGTAGTACCGACGGTGAGCGTCACAGCCATCACTCGGCTAAAGTAAAAGATAATTTGGTTTCACGCCTTAACCGGATTGAGGGACAAATTCGCGGAGTAAAGGGCATGATCGAAAGAGATACGTATTGTGACGATGTTCTCAACCAGATCGCGGCTATTCAATCAGCGCTGAACGGTGTTGGCAAAGTACTCCTGGAGGGCCATATGAAAAGCTGTGTTGTAGAGCGTTTGACACAGGGAGATAAAGAGGTAATTGACGAGCTTTTAAAAACAATGAGCAAACTAATGAAATAATATAAAAGACCCCCGAATAATGGCCCGCCTCTTCGAATCGTTTGGTAAAGAGTTCCAGGTTGCGACACATTCGAATGGCGGGTGGAGTAATGAACGTTTCTAATTGTAGAGGCTGTGGGAAATTGCATATGCAAGCCGTAGATACGATGTGTGCGGATTGCTTGAAATCCCATATTGCGGATGCTCGTGCGGTCAGGGCTTTTATCCAGGCTAATCCGGGTGCAAATGTGATGGATCTTGTGAAGCAAACGGGTTTCTCATTAAAGAAAGTAAATGAACTGATCAATAGGTAGCGTCTATGCATAAGTATAGAGATGCCTTGGGGTCGGTTTTTTTTATAGGCGTGCTGGCGGGATTTGATGTCACGAGGTCGAACCTCGCTTATGTGGAGATCTATTTGACAATCGCTCAAGAAACATTCTGAGCTGGTCATCCGGCTGTTCAAGGAATACGTAGGACAACACCGGCCTGCCGGCAGTCTCATCGGCGTGACATATCTTGCGTTCCCTGAGCAATTGATTGAAATTAGCGCCGTCGCACACGCGGACTAACTCGGCTACCGTGGTCGGCGCAACAAGAGCGGTCGGGTCTCGGATAGGCCCGACCGCCATTGCCCTGTATAGAGTTATGCCCATACTGATTCGACAATATTTCTGGTGTAATCTTTCTTTATGAATACATTTCTGTAATCATATTTACAGCTTCTTTAGCGATTATTAATCTATCGCAATTCAAAACATCGTATACATTAAGGGAATCAGCTACGACGGTTTCTACTCCAGGTATGTTATTGGCGCTCTTAAAAACAAAGATATCTATCGAAGGTGTAATAATTAATGTCTTTTTATCTGCCCCAAGAGCTTTAAGCATAGTTACTATAGACTTTGTCCTATAAGTTTCTAGCTTAATCTCGTCAACGACGATAAATTCTTTGTTCTGAACTTTGCTTGATAATGCAGATTTTATAGCAAGCCGCTTAACCTTTTTATTAAGTTTGTAGCTGTAGTCGCGAGGTTTAGGAGCAAATACAACTCCTCCGCCAACCCAATGTGGCATACGAATCGAACCTGCTCTAGATTTATCAATTTTATTCTGCTTATACGGTTTTCTGCCACCGCCTCTAACTTCACCACGTGTTAATGCAGATTGTGTTCCACTGCGGTTATTTGCCAGATAATTAACAACTGCATCATGCATAACCGATTCATTGGGAATAATACCGAAAATGGATTCTTCAAGTTCCATTCCACCAACACTATTACCTTCCATATTAAAAACAGTGACATTCAACATTATTCTTTCCTCCAGATCCTAAACTTTCACGGTATCGTTGCCCACATCCACATTAAAATTTGTATATTTACAATAGCATCCATTATTTAACCTCCGTTTGTCCTGCTACATTTTAGAAGAACCCATAGTTATAAAGGTAACAGATAGAAATCACATAAACTATATACAAAAAGGTTCTGTAATGATTGGTATAATCGGTAGTTATAGAGCTCTGATTAAACACTCCTATCTCTTTTTCGTTCTGCATTAGGGGACATTAAAAAAGATGATCCCATATGAATACAGGAATCATCTTCTGACAGCGTAGTGTTTTTATTTCGTAATAGGATCACAGTTCAACGTTTTTATTTGTTATAAATTATTTTTCTGATAGCATAAACAGACAGGTAGTAAGATTCTGCAAGTTCTTGAATCGAATTACCGGAAGTATATGCTTGTATTATTTCTCTATTTCGCCTATCAATTTCTTCCCGAAAACCAGAGAGTTCTCCCCAATTTTTATGATGATCTTTTATTGCGGGAATGTAGATGTATTCACCTTGTACGAAATCTTGCAATTTTTCAATCAATTCTTTTGGAAGAATATCATTAGCGTTGACATATCTCATGTAGACTCACTCCTTGAATAAATGTAATATCTCAGGTAGCAAAGCCAGCATGATTGGTGATGTTGTTATTCCATGCAAATATCACCAAGTATCTGTCTTTGCATGGAATTGAACATGAGTTACTGTAAAGTTTTGAGACATAATCCTTTCTCCTCTGTTGAAAAATTTACTTTTACAAATTCAAAAATTGAGTAACTAGACTTTACAAATCAATATCTTGCTTATTGTGCCCGTAGAGTTGACCGCATGCTGCATCAATGTCCGTTCCGAATTGAGTTCGCACAGTGACTTTGATTCCTTTTGACTTTAAGATACTGACAAACTTTTGAACCCGATCTTTATCTGATTGATGAAAGCTTTCAGGCGTCACGTCGGTTGAATTGTAGGGGATCAAATTGACGTGATATAAATGTTCCCAAGGACCTCTGTGCTTTAACAAAGCAGCAATGGCTTCCGCATGCTCATTTGAATCGTTTTCTCCTCGAAGTAATATATACGCAATATATACTTTTCTACCTGTATCACGAATATGCTGATCCAACTTGTTCAACACATCATTAAGCGGAAACCGATTGTTAATGGGCATTAGTTCACTCCGCTGTTCGTCGAACGGAGAGTGTAGTGAAAAGGTCAGGTTAACTTGTGGAAATTCCTTTGCCAGACGATCGATACCCGGCAAAATTCCGATGGTGGAAACAGTAATTCTTCGATGCCCCAAGCCAAAGGTTCGTGGATCTGTTAGAATCTTAAGCGTGTCGAAGATATTAGGATTGGTTAGTGCCTCTCCCATACCCATAAATGATACACTATCCAAGGCTTGACCATTCAAATGAAAGTATAACAACTGATCGGTAATTTCATCCGCGGTTAGATTCCGTTTCAGTCCGATTGTACCTGTAGCACAGAAGCGACAACCATATCCGCATCCACATTGGCTAGAAATGCAGTATGATTTCCAGCCGCGCTCATAGCTAAGTTGAACTGCTTCTACACGTTCGCCACCCTCAATGGCAAAAAGCACTTTATTGACTTGATTGGATGTCTTTTGCATGACAGGGGTTAAGTTCAAAACGTGTTCGCCAAGGCTCTTAATTAATTCGTGTCTTATATCCTTGGGTAGTATGGTCATTCGCTCATATTCACCAATTCTTTGCTTGAAGATCGCATCCGCAATTTGTTGGAACCGATATGCGGGTTGTTTCAATTTTGTCAATATGTGTTGAATCATTTCGTATTTCGAAGTTGATTTCATGGTTTTTTTCTCCTCTTGAGCCGGAGAAAATGCCTTAAGCACCAACAAAGGGTGCTTAAAATCTACATTAACCAACTAAATTAAAACCCACGAAGCTTGTAGCTAGAGTCGCTACGTGCATCTATCAATAAATGGAAAATGCTCCGGCCTCCGTTTAGTTTGATCGTGAACCGTGCCAACGGACAATGAACGGTTCACATGAACATTTACAACTTCAAACATTTATTTCAACCTCCTAATTTATATAAGCAAAAGTTACATTACAGTTCGACGATTTTGGTGGCGATATTTTTACAAAACTCACTATCGTGCTCTACAAAAAGTATTGTTGGAGAATGTTCCAGCAATAGTTCTTCAATTTGCATACGGGAAATGACGTCAATAAAGTTTAACGGTTCATCCCAAATATGGAGATGTGTCTTCTCGCATAAGCTCTTTGCAATCAGTACCTTCTTTTTCTGTCCGCCGCTGAATGAAGACATATCTTTTTCAAATTGTATGCGTGAAAAATCGAGTTTTCTTAAAATCGCTTTGAACAAGCTCTCGTCGATCTCGTTGTGGCTCGCATAATCTGATAAGTTGCCCTGTAGATGTGAGGTATCTTGTGATACGTATGAAATTTTTAATTGACTACCTTTGCGAAATGTTCCTGTAAAAGGGATATCCTCGCCAAGAATTAGTTTGAGAATACTTGATTTTCCCGAACCGTTTGAACCCGTAAGTGTAACACGTTCTCCTTGTTCAACAGTAAAGGTTACGTCGCTGCATACTTTGTGTTCTCCATAATGGATCGAAACATGCTCTAATTCCACCATTTGCTTTTTGTTATAAACAAGTTGAGTGATTTTCAGAGTTTCCGAGCTTTCGATGTTTTTCAGGAGTTTGGAACTTTCCTCAATCGCGGATTGTTGTCTCTGATCAATCGATTTGGAACGTTTCATCATCTTGGCAGCCTTGTGTCCGATATATCCTTTATCGACTTTCGAACCGGAATTGCGAGTGCCGTTTTTTGTTTTCTCTACTTCGTGCGACCAGCTACTCGTTCTCTTTGAAGCCTCGGATAACCGTTTAATGTCTTTCCGTAGCTTGTCGTTCTCGGCTAGTTCATAGTTATCTTGCCTTTGTTTATTCCCCCACCAGTCCGAGAAATTACCCTTCTGGACCTCAATATGAGTTTTGTTTATCGAAAGAATGTGGTCAACGCAGTTATCTAAAAAGGCACGATCGTGTGAAATCAAAATAAATCCATTCTTGGTTTTTAGATAATCGCTGACCAGCTTCCGTGCGTGAATGTCCAAATGATTAGTTGGTTCGTCGATAAGCAGGAAACTGTTTTCCTTCAAAAACAAGGTTGCAAGTAATACTTTCGTTTGCTCTCCGTTTGACATGGTTTCAAACGGTCGGTACAAAACATCTTCTGACACCTTCAGCAACGAAAGCTCGCGTATGATCTGCCAATGCTCATAGTCAGGATAAATCTCACTGATTACGTCCAAGGTATTAAATTCCTTGTGTTCAACATGAAAAGGAAAGTATTCGAAGTCCACATTTGCTGAAATGATTCCGCTGTAATCATATTTACCAAGCAACAGATTTAGAAATGTTGTTTTGCCTCGACCGTTCCTTCCAGTAAAACCTAATTTCCAATCCGTATTAATTTGAAAGCTAACGTTTTCGAAAATGTTGTCGTAGCTGCCGTCATAAGCAAAAGTTAGGTTGGTCACATTGATTAAAGACATTTACAAAATCCTCCATAAAAAAATAAAGAGCTACAAGAAAGTTACCCTTCTTGTAGCCCAAATAGATACACTAGTCCATAGCAGTTAATGGAATAGCAATGTATATACTTTGAGTGAAGAGAATAAGTAACTTTCTTGCTTAAAAAGAATAAAACAGCTAATGTTTTATCTTTTATAAAATAAGCAAGAAATATTACATTATTCACTTCAACTCCTGTCAATAAATTTGTTAACATCTTAGCATAACTACACTTTTGTTTCAACCCCGGTATACTCTTTGATTGCGGGCGAGCAGCTCCTTGAAACCTTTCCGCTATCGGTGCAGCCCCTTAAATCCGGATCATGCATGGGCGCGCGCTCGAATTATCGCGGCCGCCCACAGAGCAGCAAGCACGAGCAGCAGTGCTGCGCAGAGCTGATACAAGCCTGCGAGTCCCAACTGGCCGAGCAATGCGAAGCCGAGCAGCGGGCCAAGCGCAGCGCCTACATCTACGACCGTAGTATAGGTCGTCATATAGGCTACGCGGGAGGAGCCTGTAGAGGCGTCAGCGGCCAGAGCATCGGTGAGCGTGACGATCGCCGTGTTGGCGAGCTGGGCGACCAACAAGAGCGAGAGCCATGCCGCGAACGGCAGCTTCAGCGGCAGCAGGGCCAGGGTAACCGCAGCTATAGCGAGCGATGCGGTATACAGCGGCAGCCGCCCGCGTGGGCCGTCGGACCATGCGCCGATCCGCGGCGAGAGGTACGGCGACCAGGCCCAGCGGATAGCCTGCACGATGCCGGCGACAGAGGCCGCGCCCAAGGTAGCGCCGAGTAGCGTTATCGTGCCGCCGGTGCCCGGCAGATGAGCCTCAATTACTGCGCTAAGCGTGGAGAGATAGATGCCGAAGAACACAATCGCGGTTCCGGTGCCTGAGGCCAGGACCAACCAGAAGGCAGCGGGAATTTGTGTTAGAGCTGAGCTCCAGCGTTGGCTTAAGCTCTTTTTGCTGTCCTTGTTAGTCCCGACTGCCGCGACGGCTTCGTTTCCTCGGGATGAGGGAACATGCTTCCACGCGAATGGAATTCCCGCGAGCATAACAACGCCGAGCAGCAGCGCTATGGGCCGGACGCCGATCACATCGGCGAGTACGCCGCCGGCCAGCATGCCGATCAGGCTGCCGAAGGCGATGATGCCGTTGTAGCTGCCGAGCAGCTGTCCGCGGTTGCTGTCGGACGAGGCCTCCAGCACGGTCAAATAGCCCCCGATGCGAAGCAGTGACCATGCCGCTCCCCATAATGCCCTCGTAATGAGCAGGGCAGTGAAACCAGACAAGCAGCCATAGCCGATTGTCGTTAAACAAGCAAGGAGTACAGCCAGCATTACGCCCAAGCGCTTGCTCATCCGGCTGTATAGCCAGCCGACCAGCGGATTGAGCGGCAGCCGCACGAAACGGTTGATCGACAGCAGAAATCCAACCTGCCAGAGCGCATCTAACCCGAAATGCTTCCAGTACAGAGGGAGCACAATATAATACATCGAATCTCCCAGCAAACAGATGGCTGTAACCCATGCAATGATTCGAACCTGCTTGCTGCCCTCGCTAGGAGCAGGAGCCGAAGGCCGTCCGTCCGATAGGGCTGATGATGATGTAATCATAAGCTGTGTTCTCCTCTCCGAGTAAATTTTTCTTGTTTATTTATTGTAGCTGGAAAAAGGGGAATAAAAAGTGTAATCTCAGGATATTAGATTTCCCCTTTTTATAGGGAATGGACGGAGGTGCCCTGATTATGCAACTGCTGGAACACTATGTGCGGCTGTACACCAGCTTGGAGCAGAATCAATTTCATGGAGAACTGCAAGACGTCACTGTACCTCACATAGCAGCTTGTCTTTATTGCACAGAGCGCAATGCCAAGCTTCTAATTAAAGCGATGAGGCAGCATGGTTGGATTGCCTGGTCGCCCGGTCGCGGCCGAGGTAATCACTCCCAGTTGGCACTGCTGGCTGATCCTAATGAGCTGCTGCTGGAGCAAGCGGTAGGGTTACTGCGAGATGGCCGCATCCAGGAAACCGTCGAACTGCTGAACACAGAATGGTTGTCCGAGAAGGGGAGGGAGCAGCTCCATCAAGCACTGCGGCAATCGTTTGGATATCTTCGTGCGAATGAAACAGAGGCCTCATACAAGCATTTATTGCGTTTCCCATCCTACCGGCAGCCAGGTATGCTTGACCCAGCTTTGACGACACGCAGAACTGAACTGCATTTCGTCCGGCAGCTGTTCGATACGCTTGTAGAGTATGACAGTGAACGTGATCTTTTCATGCCTGGGCTTGCCCATCATTGGGAAACCGACCGCAAGGCACAATGCTGGAGATTTTATTTGCAAAAGCATGTGCGCTTTCATAACGAAGCCCCTTGTACGGCCGATGATGTGTTGCACACGCTGGAGCGGCTTTTGGACCCTTCCGTGAAATCACCTTTCCGGCAGCTCTATCGCGGGATACAGGAGGTGAATCGGATTGACGATTATTCGTTCGATATCAAGCTGTCTTCAGGGCAATGGCATTTGCCGGCGTTGATGGGAGCCTCGGCTGCAAGCATAGTACCGAAGGATCATTCCACCGGAGGGCCGCTCTTTCCAACAGGAACAGGGCCATTCAGGCTTTCTCACCGTGACGAAAGACTGCTGGTGCTCGAAGCGAATCCGTTCTATTTCAAGCGGCCTGCTAATGTGGATCGGATCGAGATGTGGTATTTGCCTGAAATCTATGAGCAGCAATTTAACAGGTCTAACGAGGTAGGTCAGGAGGGAGGAGGGATGAATTTCCATCATTATAGGGCATTCGTACAGGACGATGAGCCATGGGAGCTTACGGTAAGAACAGACCGCGGGTGCAAATATGTACTGCTGAATCGGGCTAAAAAAGGTGATCTTGAGAAGCAAGAGATCCGTAATATTGTGTATAAAGTGATCCGGGAATGTGATGCAGAAAGCTTACTGGGCGGCAATCGCGGGGAACTGGCAAACGGATTTATCCGGGATCTTTCCGAGCCTGCTCCTGCTATTGCTGTTAAAGCCAGCGAGGAGCAGGCTCAATCGGATGCTTCAGCCGCATCGAATGAACGAAATCCGCTGCTCACAGGTCACAGCGGTGCCAGCCCTTCAGAGCCGACGCTTCAGCTTCAGCTCGTCACCTACGCTGGCGCTGGCCATGAGCGGGATGCAGCCTGGCTGCAGCAAGCGCTAGGCAGCTATGGCATCGCGCTGACCATTCGGCTCGTACCCTACGAGGCATTAGCCGAGCCGGATGTGTTGGCGCAAGCAGATCTGCTGCTGCTTGAGCAGCCTGTCGACGCTGACGCGGAGTGGACTATGCGGGCCATCCTGGGCAGCGGACAGAGCCCGCTGCGCTGCTGCTTGCCTACAGAGCGGCTGCTTGAGCTTGATCGTCGACTGGCGGAGCTGCCCAACGAGCCGTCCCGCGCAGCTCGCTTGCAGCAGCTGGTCAGGCTGGAGTGGGAGCTGCTGGATGACCAGACGGTCATCCTTTGGTACCGCTGGCACCAGACGGCATCCTTCCCACCGGAGCTGCGCGGAGTAAGCATCAGCTCCTTAGGGTGGGTGGACTACAAGCAGCTGTGGTTCGCTCACGACGGTTTAGATAACTTCACTTAATCTTAGTAAATCCTTGCAGCAACATATCCGCCTTGTTTGCGTCAATAACATACAAAGGAAAGGAGTGCTCGCAGATGAAAGGAAGAGCAGGCAAGCTTGTGGTTGCGGTTGTTTTATTTTTGAGCGTATGGACTGGGGCGGGCGGCAACGTAAAAGCGATCGACACCTTCATTACAACGAACCTTGTCGTTGTGGAAGGAACGAATCTCTTGAATGATTATAACAAGCCTGATTCAATAGCAGGTTCAATTACAGGTACTCAGAATGTGCAAGTGGCGTGTGAGCCCAGAGAGCAGGGGCTGCTGGGTTGCGCAACTAGTGATGGGAGTGGTGCGAGCTACGGGGGTAAGGACTATATCCTTGTAAAAACATCGCTTGGCAACAAGTGGATCGAAGACAACGGCCGAGTTATTTACGGTTATTATAAGGAAATAGATCGGGAGATCACGCTTGTCGACGACACGAAGCTGTATGAGCTGCCTGTCGGTATGAAGACCTATGATCAGACTGACCAACCTAGGGATACAGGCCAGATGCTGGCGCCACAAAAGGTACAGGTGACAGCGAGTGTTAGCTATATGCATAAATGGGTACGTACAGGCAGGGGAATGGTTGAGAGCACCGGCACTTGGTACCGGGTGCATACGAGCTGGATGGGTGACAAATGGATTCTGGATCCCTTTATTCCCGAAGATGTGAAGGAACGGCCCACAGACACGCCCATCAAGCTAACAGGAGAAGAGTTGCTTTACGATTATCCCTACCCTTCTACAGGCAGAGGAGAGAAAGCAACTCCTGGTGTTATCCAGCCGGTAGCAGCTTCAATTTTTAATATGAGAACTGTGATTGTTGTGTGGTATAAAATCAAGCAAAGTGACGGAGCCGTCAAATGGGTACAGATGAATCCGCAGCAAAATGGGGAATGGTTGAAATTCAGCCTACCGAATGAAAAGGTTAAGATTCGAACGGCTACACGGTATTTTGATTCCAGATGGGAAAACCCCATTGAACTGCAAGACTGGCTGCAGCCAGGAGACTATATCGCCGACGAGGTCGACGATGGGTGGGTTCATGTGCAAACCCCACTGGGCTGGAAGTGGCTCAACCTTCAACGTGCGCCGCTCGAACGGCCGGAAGGCATTCAATTAACGCAGGATAATGTGATGCTGACGCCGGAGACGAAGACGTATTATTTTCCACTGACAGGGGAAATATGCCATGAGAAGGGCACCTTTGGCTATCAGGAAGCACAGGCTTTCGAGAAATGGACCTCGCCTCAAGGGGAGAATTGGTACCATATATCCACGTACAGCGGTATTGTATGGCTGCCAGAAAAGCCATTGCCGGAGGAATAAGGGTTGCAGCTGTTGGCAAATTCGGGATTATGGCCATTAAGACTTTGACTTATCGTCCCCATCCGTTGAATTGTCTTTTCCGTTAAATAAGGTTTCTGTCAAAGTTTTCAGCTTATCCATTACTTTGCCGTAACCAAATCCAACCAGAAAGGCAATCCCTATTTTGGCAATTACAGATTCCTTTGCTTCAAGCAGCATAATGCCGCTTTCGAACAAAACAATAGTCATAACGGCTGTACCGGCACAAAGAATGGGACGCAAAAGGTACCAAAGCACCCAGCGTTCCGTCAAGCTGTCATAATACAGGTGAAACAATCTCATAGCGTACAGCGTGCCGCCGATAGCTCCAGCTAGCGCATAGTAAAAATAATCCTGAAGACTAATGAAATCGATACCAAGAGCATGCTCGAATAAACCGCTGCTTATCGCTGCGATTAGCCAGAAGCTGCCCACATACCATACCGTTAAATAAGCCATGATGCCCAGCTTGTACAACTGATCCTTGCTGAACATGTACACCACCGCCTTCAATGGAAAAAATGACTTGTTTCATAATATGAAGGAAAGAAGCTAAGGGTGCTTCTAGTGGAAAAAAAGAGGATGTAGCGAGTCGATCAAACCGTCTCGTTACATCCTCTTGGTATTTGCATACTTGTTACAGCTTATGAGCTTGTTTCCGTTTTAATGCATAACATTTACGGCATACAGGCAAGTAGCTTTCGTTGCCGCCAATCTGAATTTGTTCCCCTTCGAACACAGGGCGTCCGTCCGTGCTTCTCATATTCATAACTGCTTTTTTATCGCAAAACCAACAGACTGTTTTAATTTCCTCGATTTTATCGGCGATGGCGAGCAGGTGGTAGCTGCCCTCGAACAAATTGCCTAGAAAGTCGGCTCGCAGACCATATGCGATGACCGGAATATTCAGGAAATCAACAATTTCCGTTAGCTGTTGGACTTGTTCTTTATTTAGAAATTGAGACTCATCTATCAAGATACAATTCGGCATTTCTGCTGCCGCGAGCTCGATCATGTTAATTTGATCATCCACTATGATTGCTTGTTTTTGCATGCCGATGCGTGAAGCTACTGTGCCGACCCCATTTCGGTTATCTACAGCAGGGGTAAATAGCAGCACCTTTTTCCCTTGCTCCTCGTAGTTATGGGCAGTCCGCAGCACCTCGATCGATTTGCCGCTGTTCATAGTGCCGTATCGAAAATATAGTTTAGCCACGTAAGTAGACAGTCCTCTCTGCTGAAATATGTCATCTATCATAGCACAGGATCTTTAGGAAATGTATAGGCCGGACTAGTCATTTGCAGCCGGTAATATAATTGTAGCGGTGGTGCCTCGTCCTGGCTCGCTATTGAAATGAAGGGAGCCGCCATGCTCGCCCAAAATTTTATTACTGATCATTAAACCAAGCCCTGAGCCCTTTTCTTTTGTTGTGAAAAAAGGCTCGCCTAACCGGGATAGCTTCTCTGCCGGGATGCCTGCTCCTTGATCTTGAAACACAATGGATAGCATTCCATTGAACGTTTTTTGTGCATAAATCTGAATAATTCCTCCATGTGGCATAGCTTCGATACCGTTTTTGAGCAGATTGATGAACACCTGCTTCAATTGATTTTCCTCGCAATGAACAGCTGGAAGGTTGGATTGAATATGCATTATCATCTGAACCTCGTTAAGATTGGCTTGTGAGCGCAGGAAGGATATGACATCGCGCAGAAGGGGCTCAGTTTGCCGCTTCCTATAAGTAACAGCTTGCGGCTTAGCCAAAATCAGCAGCTCGTTAATGATTTGCTCAATTCGTGTCAGCTCACTCATCATGATTTTCAAGTACTGGTACTTATGTGGACCGCCCTCATACATAAATTGTGTGAAGCCTTTCAGAGCTGTTAGCGGGTTGCGAATTTCATGGGCGATACCTGCCGCCAGCTGGCCTGCTACCGATAGCTTACATGAACTGCGCAGCAGCTCCTCCGTATGCTTACGTTCACTAATATCACGTGAAACCATAACAACCGATTCCACACATCCGTCTAATCCGATCACCGGGACACCGTTTACTTCAAAGGTTTTTGCTTGCTCTGATGCTTGAGCGGGCCAATGCAATTCCGTTGTTCCAGGCTCTTTGCTCCTGATCAATTCATTAAAAAAATCACTGACCTGCGATTTCCAAGGCTCCTCAAAATACGAGAAAGGAGATTCCGCTTCCAGTAATATTGCAGGATCTACATCCATTACCCGCTGATGGGAGGGTGATACGTACTTTGCATGGCCGTCTGTTGACAGAAGAACTACTAAGTCATAGGTGTTTGCAGCAATGATCCTGTAGCTTTCTTCGGTCTGGCGCAGCAGACGCTCGGTTCGTTTGCTTTCGCTAATATCGCGGATACTGATAAATAAAGCCATCACAAGATTTTCGGCACTTTTGAGCGGAAAGATAGTCAGGCTTACATCAAGCATATGTTTGCCTTTGTGCAGCCGTTTTGTTTCATAACCGACGACGGGAATGCCTCTTGCTGCCTGCTGGAAAAGGGCATTGGTTTCTAGAGTCAGTTCTTCCGGGATAATAAGAGGAGGCTTTCCCAACAGCTCGTCCTCACTAAATCCGAAAATGTCCGTATAAGCTGGATTGACTGTCAAAATACGGTATTGCAGATCCAATATTGAGATTGCGTCAGGCGCATGTTTTATTATGGCATCTAATTGCAGCTTTGTTTCCAAATAGGCATTTTCCTGCTTTTTCAGCAAGGTGGTTTCACGAATAAATAAACAGATGCCTTCCTTGGTTGGTTGGCAGCTGACTTCGTACCAGCGTTTTTCGGGGCCGTAGCATTGATGGAGATAGGTGTAGATGCGTTCTTCCATAGAGCGGTGAAATTCTTTATAAAAAGGGCTGTCGACTGCTTCAGGAAACAACATCCATAGATTTCGCCCCACTATATCCTGTTTGAAAATGGTCTCGGCAGTTTTATTCACATAGCTGATATGCCAATCGGCTTTCAACATAATCACTGCGAATGGAATGGACTCCAGCAGCGTGGTGAATGTGTTCACAGATGTGTGCAGCGCGGCTTCGAGCTTTTTCTTGTCGTCGATATTCTGTGTTTGCATGAGTATATAACGTGGCTCCCCCTGTTCATCACGCAGGAGAGTTGCATTTACAGAACACCACACCGAAACACCTGAATTTTGAATGAACCTTTGTTCGATTTGAAAGGTCGGGATCAAGCCTGCAGCGAGCTGGCTGGATAGGTGCATGCATCGAAGCAGCTCGTCGTGATGGGTAACAGCCGGTATGCTTAATTGTTTCAACTGTGTCTCCTCATAACCCAGCAAGCTGCTGAATGCAGGATTTATATAAATAAAGCCGCAATCCAAATTCATCAATACCGCCCCGAAGGCAGATTGAGTGAACCATTGATAGGATAGCTCGCATAAGGGGAAATCTGCTGCCTCGTCGGTGTCGGATAAATGCATGTTACTGTTCCTGCCGCCAGACTGGTTCATGGTACAAGGAGCCTCCGATTAATTAGATCTTTTTCTTTTAAAATTCAACAAAAAATGACATTTCCCTCTGTCCTTTTCTTCGTCTTGGTAAAAAAAGAGGGGGTTAAACTCAAAACCAGCGCTGCGCTGGCATCTTGCAAGGACCCTTGACTCTTGGCCGATCATCAGCCCGTACAAAAAAACTGCGAAAATGCATTTATTTCCTTCCGAAATTTGAGACAACTTGTAAATAACTGTAGAAAGTGCAGGTATTTTCATGCAAAACGGTCTGGATTCAGCTAAGAATGATAAAAAGATGCACATTTGCATGAATTCAAAAAGAATGCCGGCAAAACGACAAAAAAGCTGTATAAATGCAGGTTTAGGCATAGGCAATGGCTTGAATCATGTCTTGTTCGCGCCATTACCGTTCGCAAGGTGTCGTCACGCGCTGAGCTGAGAAAGGAACTGGATTGAATGACTTCGTCACGCGCTGAACTGGGTGCGGAGCCCTGAAATCGAATAAATTTGTCGAGCCACGATTTCGGTCTTGATTCAAATGAAAGTCGCAAAGACTTGTAGTTTTTGATATAAAAGCGGATTTTTTAAACTTGGAATATTATAATAAAGGTAGAACGATCAAGCGATTTTAACAGATACAGCATATGAAAGCGATTTCAAAGAAAGAAGAAGTCAACAAATGCTTACAAAGCCAGCCTCGCTAAAGCGAAAATCTAAGGAGGAATATTATGAAACAAATCAGATGGGCAATTATTGGAGTAGGAGATGTGGTGGAGCGTCGAGTTGCGAGTGCATTACAGACAGCAAAAGGGAGTGTACTCCATGCGGCAGTGAGGCGAAATGAAGATAAGCTGAAGGCGTTTGCGGAGAAGTTTGGGGTATCGAAGGCGTATACGGATGTATCGCAGGTATGGTCAGACCCGGACATCGATGCGGTTTACATTGCAACGCCAGTAGTATTACATGCTGAGCATGTGATAGAAGCTGCCCGTCATGGCAAGCATGTGCTGTGCGAGAAGCCAATGGCTATAAAAGCGGAATTTTGCGAGGAAATGATTGAAGCCTGTAAGGAGCACAACGTAAAGCTGGGAATTGCTTATTATCGTAGATATTATCCGAAAATAAGGAAGCTCAAGGAGCTGCTCGATGCAGGAGCCATAGGCCAAGCTGTCTATGCCAGGGCTCAATTCAGCGGTAAATCGGATCACGCGGCAAGTGAGCGTGCCTGGCTGCTGCAGCCCGAAATCTCCGGAGGCGGAGCGCTGATGGACGTTGGAAGCCACGTCTTGGACTTGCTCTGCTTTAGCTTGGGCCAACCGCTGCAGGTAACAGCTATAACAGGCAATATTGTACAGGATCTTAAGGTGGAAGATACAGCTTCATTGCTTGTTCGGTTTGTCTCCGGCTGCCAAGCTTCTGTTCATGCCAGCTTCAGCACCTCAGTTGGTAATCAATTGGAGATATTCGGTACAGAGGGAAAGCTGACGATGTGCTCGATAGAAGATGCTGAGCTGGAATGGACGAATGGGGCAGGAGAAGTGCAGAGGTTCGAACTTCCGAAGCATCCGAATATGAATGTACCGATGATTGAAGATTTCATAGAACAATTAGAAGGCAAAAGCAGCTATTTATGCCCTGGAGAAGCAGGAATTCTGTCATCACGAATTATGTCAGCGGCGTATCTTTCGGCTGCTGAAGGGCGACATGTTACGATATAATACCTGACACATGGGCGAAAACCGAACAATTATTGGAAAGTTCACCAAAAAAGAATGGTTTTTGTGCAAAAAAAGAGTTATTTTAAATTGATAGTTTAGGTCTCAGATGTTAATATAAGACATATTATCTTAAAATAGAGGTTTATAGAATCGAAACCGCTCTGATTTGGCTAAAAGTGATATATCCTCACATAGAATCCTCTGAAACTTGCGGTGTTGATGTCACTTCAATCTAAGTTTGTGAACGAAAGTACAAATAATTACAGTTAGAAAGGTTGTACAACATGAACAGAAACGGATTACCAGTAAAGCAAGGTCTTTATGACCCGCAGTTTGAGCATGACGCTTGTGGAATCGGATTTGTAGCCAACATTAAGGGGAAACCCTCACATGAAATTGTTGGTCAAGCTTTAAATGTACTTTGCAATCTGGATCACCGCGGCGGCCAGGGTTCTGAGAGCAATACGGGGGATGGGGCAGGTATTTTGCTGCAAATTCCACACGGCTTTTTGAATACGGAATGTGCCAAAGAAGGCATTCAGCTGCCAGAGCCCGGCAAGTATGGTGTCGGCATGGTATTTCTCCCACAAGATGTTACTATGCGCGCTGCCTGTGAAAAGGTACTTGAGGAGAAAATTCAACAGGCGGGTCAACAACTGCTTGGTTGGAGAACGGTACCGACAGATAATTCCTCGCTGGGAGATTCGGCGAAGTCAGCCGAACCTTTTGTTCGTCAGGTTTTTATCGGCTCAACGGTAGATGGCGACGATGAGCTGGCGTTCGAGCGCAAGCTGTATGTGATTCGTAAATTAACGGAAAATGCGGTTCGCGCGTTGGATAACGGCGATGCCTTCTATTTTTCCAGTTTGTCGAGCCGTACGATTGTATACAAAGGAATGCTAACACCGGAGCAGGTTGACAACTATTACTTAGAGTTGAAAAATCCGGCGTTTGAAACAGCGTTGGCACTTGTTCACTCCCGGTTCAGTACAAATACTTTCCCAAGCTGGGAGCGTGCGCATCCTTACCGTTACTTAATTCATAATGGTGAGATCAATACACTGCGCGGTAATGTCAACTGGATGCATGCACGCCAAGCGATGTGTGACACCGATTTATTTGGTGAGGATCTGAAAAGCATTTTGCCAATCATCGATACGGACGGCTCCGATTCGCAAATGTTCGACAATACTCTGGAATTTCTGATGCTTACTGGACGCTCGCTGCCTCATGCAGCAATGATGATGGTTCCAGAGCCGTGGTCCAAGCACGAAACAATGAGCGATGAGAAAAAAGCTTTCTATGAATATCACAGCTGTTTGATGGAGCCGTGGGACGGTCCTGCAGCCATATCCTTTACCGATGGTAGAATGATTGGCGCTATCCTTGACCGAAACGGTTTGCGTCCGGCACGTTATTATGTGACTAAAGACGATCTGATTGTTCTTGCTTCTGAAGTAGGTGTATTAAATATTGCTCCAGAGCGAATTGTCCGCAAAGAACGTTTGCAGCCTGGACGTATGCTGCTTGTTGACACCATCCAAGGACGTATTATTTCCGATGAAGAAGTCAAAAGTTCCATCATAACCGAGAAGCCTTATCGAGCATGGTTGGATGAACATCTAATTTCATTGGAGCAGCTGCCGGAACCGAATGAAGTGCCGCAAACGGATCATGAGTCCGTACTACAGCGTCAACAAGCGTTCGGATATACCTTTGAGAATTTGCGCAGAATCATTGAGCCTATGGCTAAGACCGGTGTTGATCCGATCGCATCAATGGGCTTCGATGCACCGCTTGCTGTCTTATCAGACCGTCCGCAGCTTCTATACAGCTACTTCAAGCAGCTATTCGCGCAGGTGACGAACCCGCCGATCGATGCGAACTTCGAAGAAATTATTACGGCTCAAGGAACGACTGTAGGGCCTGAGCGCAATTTGATTAATCCGGAGCCGGAGAGCTGCCGCCAAATTCGTTTGGCAACGCCAATCTTGACGAATGCAGAGCTGGCTAAGCTGCGTGAGATTAAGCGCGATGGCTTCAAGTCAGTGACATTGCCGATTTTATTCAATGCATCGGAAGGTCCTGCTGCTTTGGAGCAAGCGATGGAAGAGCTGTATGCAGCTGCAGATCAAGCTATATCCAGTGGTGCAACGCTGATCATCTTGTCCGACCGTGGCATAAATGCAAATGAGGCTGCTATTCCAGCCTTGCTCGCTGTTTCCGGTCTGCACCATCATTTGATCCGCGAAGGTACGCGTACTCAAGTGGGGCTTCTGCTTGAATCCGGTGAGCCGCGTGAGGTTCATCACTTTGCTCTGCTTCTTGGATATGGTATCAGCGGTATCAATCCTTATCTGGCATTGGAAACGCTGGAAGACATGGTTCTTCAGAAAAAGCTGAAGGATATTACAGCTGAGAAGGCTATATACAACTACGTCAAGGCTTCAACTAAAGGCGTTGTCAAAGTATTGGCCAAGATGGGAATTTCAACGATTCAAAGCTATCGTGGAGCACAGATTTTTGAAGCGGTTGGTTTGGATCAGTCGGTTATAGATAAATATTTTACTTGGACTTATACACCGGTTAGCGGTATAAAAATGGACGTTATTGCGCAAGAGGCTATCCTTCGTCATCAGCGTGCTTTCTCCGAACAGGAAGGAGCAGAACGTGCTCTTGATACGGGCGGCGAACTTCAATGGCGTAAGAACGGCGAGGATCATCTGTACAATCCGGAAACGATCCACGCGCTGCAAGGTGCTGTAAGAACAAATAATTACAGCATGTTCAAAAATTTCACGAAGCTGGTTAACAAAGAGAATGAGAAATTCGCGGCATTGCGTTCACTCTTTTCATTCAAATCCGGCCGTGCCCCGATTTCCATTGATGAAGTCGAACCGGTTGAATCCCTATTCAAGAGATTCAAAAGCGGTGCTATGTCCTTCGGATCCATTTCCAAGGAAACCCATGAGGATATGGCAATCGCGATGAACCGTATTGGCGGCAGATCGAATACCGGTGAAGGCGGAGAGCATCCTGAACGTTTCACTAAAGATGAGAATGGTGATTCACGCCGCAGTGCCATTAAACAGGTAGCATCGGGACGTTTTGGCGTAACGAGCAACTATTTGGTTAATGCTGATGAAATTCAAATCAAAATGGCGCAGGGCGCAAAGCCAGGCGAAGGCGGGCAGCTGCCGGGCACGAAGGTGTATCCATGGGTTGCTGAAGTTCGGGGTGTTACACCGGGCGTAGGCTTGATTTCCCCTCCTCCGCATCATGATATTTATTCGATCGAGGATTTAGCTGAGTTGATTCACGATTTGAAAAATGCCAATCCACGTGCGAGAATCAGCGTCAAGCTTGTTTCCGAAGTGGGTGTGGGTACGATTGCAGCGGGTGTTGCCAAAGGTAAAGCTGACTTGGTGCTAATCAGCGGCTACGATGGCGGTACTGGAGCATCACCGCAAACGAGTATCCGACATGCGGGTTTACCTTGGGAGCTTGGGCTTGCGGAAACGCATCAAACACTCGTGTTGAACAACCTGAGAAGCCGCATTACGGTTGAAACCGACGGAAAGCTGATGACCGGACGCGATGTTGTTATCGCAGCGCTGCTTGGTGCAGAAGAATTTGGTTTTGCTACAACACCGTTGATTGCTTTGGGATGTATTATGATGAGAGTTTGCCATTTGGATACTTGTCCAGTTGGAGTAGCCACTCAAAATCCGAAGCTGCGGGCTAAATATACCGGTGATCCGGAGCATGTTGTTAACTTCATGAGGTTCGTTGCACAGGATGCGCGCGAATTGATGGCAGAACTCGGCTTCCGTACGATTGAAGAGATGATTGGCCATACGGAATATTTGGAAACGAACCAAGCCATTACGCATTGGAAGGCCAAAGGCATCGACTTGTCGCCATTGCTGCATCAGCCGGAAGTTGGCGAGGATGTTGGACGTTATTGCTCGATGGAACAAGACCACGGTCTTGATCGCTCTTTGGATGTTACACAGCTGCTTGATATCTGCAAGCCTGCTCTGGAGAACAAAGAGCATGTTCATGCGATTCTGCCGATTCATAACGTGAACCGTGTAGTTGGAACCATTCTTGGAAGCGAAGTAACACGCCGGTATGGTTTGGAAGGTTTGCCGAACGATACAATTCGCATTCATTTCAACGGGTCTGCCGGTCAAAGCTTTGGTGCCTTCGTTCCTAAGGGTATCACGCTTTCCTTGGAAGGCGACGCTAATGACTACGTCGGTAAAGGCTTATCCGGTGGTAAGATCGCCATATTCCCGTCAGAGCAATCTACTTTTGAAGCTGAGGATAACATCATCATCGGAAACACCGCTTTATACGGGGCGACGGATGGTGAAGTGTATATTCGCGGAATGGCCGGCGAGCGCTTCTGTGTCCGTAATTCCGGTGTAAGTGTCGTAGTAGAGGGAGTGGGCGACCACGGCTGCGAATACATGACCGGGGGACGTGTAGTTGTTCTTGGACCGACAGGTCGTAACTTTGCTGCTGGGATGTCCGGCGGTATCGCGTATGTGCTGGATGAGAATGGTACCTTTAAGGACAAATGCAATAAGGAAATGGTGCATCTGGAGCAGGTTGAGGAAACCTATGAAGCTGAAGAGCTGCGCAACATGATCCAGCATCATGAAACTTTCACAGGAAGTAAGGTTGCAGACCGCGTCCTGAAAAACTGGGAAGAGCACGTTTGGAAGTTCGTCAAAGTTATTCCTAAGGACTACAAACGGATGTTCGAAGCGATTGAACGAGTGAAACGTTCCGGCTTAAGCCAACAGGAAGCTTTGCTAGTTGCTTTTGAAGAGAACATGAAGGATGTATCCCGCGTAGGCGGTAACTAATTTAGATATGGTTGTATAGGGCTTATACATGTAATGCATTGAAAAAGAACAGCTGCGAGTCAGTCTCCTCTACTTCAAGCCGCAAAAATGCGGTATGTAATTGATGATGGACCACTCTTTCACTATTCCTTTTCGCATGAAACATGTATAAGCCCTTTTTCTATACATAAATAAAGCGTTTACATTATGCGCAGGAGGCGGATTTAATGGGCAACCCAACAGGCTTTATCGATTATGAGCGTGAAATTCCGAGTGAAGCGGCTCCCTTAATGCGTATTAGCCACTGGAATGAATTCAGCACTCCGTTGTCTGAGGATAAGCTTCAGACTCAGGGAGGCCGCTGTATGGATTGCGGTATTCCTTTCTGCCATACGGGTAAGCTGATCAGCGGTATGGCGGCAGGCTGCCCAGTCAACAATCTCATTCCGGAATGGAATGATTTAGTGTACCAAGGGCGCTGGCGCGAAGCCCTGGATCGACTTCATGCAACCAATAACTTCCCTGAATTCACAGGCCGCGTCTGTCCGGCGCCGTGCGAAGGCTCCTGTACTGTGGGCTTGAGTGGAGCCCCAGTGACGATTAAAAATATTGAGAAATCGATCATCGATCGAGGATTTGCCGAGGGTTGGGTTGTGCCGGAGCCACCGGCTGTTCGCACCGGCAAGAAGGTTGCGGTAATCGGCTCTGGTCCATCGGGACTTGCCTGTGCAGCGCAGCTTAACAAAGCCGGTCATACCGTGACGGTATACGAGCGCGCGGATCGTATAGGCGGGTTGATGATGTATGGAATTCCGAACATGAAGCTGGATAAGAAATATGTCCAGCGCCGTGTGGACCTTCTCACCGCCGAGGGCGTTACTTTCGTGACGAGCACCGAGATTGGTAAAGATATTCCTGCATCACAGTTGAAGGATGAGTTCGATGCTATCGTTTTATGCGGTGGAGCTACTAAGGGACGCGACCTTAATATTGAAGGCCGTGAGTTGAAGGGCATTCATCTGGCGATGGAATTCCTCTCTAAGAACACGAAGAGTCTGTTGGATTCCAAGCATCAGGACGGTCAATTCATCTCAGCTGAAGGCAAGGATGTTATTGTTATTGGCGGCGGTGATACGGGGACGGACTGCGTAGGCACCTCCATTCGTCATAAATGCAAGAGCGTAACCCAATTCGAGATTATGCCTAAATCACCGGAGACCCGTCAACCTAACAACCCATGGCCGGAATGGCCTAAGGTGCTTAAGGTAGACTACGGTCAAGAGGAGGCTGCTGCACTGCAGGGACAGGATCCTCGTCATTATTTGATTAATACCAAGAAATTTGTCGGTGATGAGAACGGTCATGTGAAGGAGCTTCACACGGTTCTAATAGAATGGAAGAAGGATGATCAAGGTCGGTTCGTTCCTGTGGAGGTTCCAGGCAGCGAGAAAGTATATCCAGCACAATTGGTTATGCTTGCCATGGGCTTCATGGGACCGGAAAACACAGTGCTGGATCAATTGGGCGTTGAGAAGGATGAGCGTTCCAATGCCAAAGCGGATTACGGCAAATATGCGACCAACGTACAGGGCGTATTCGCTGCAGGTGATATGCGCCGCGGACAAAGCCTTGTCGTGTGGGCTATTAACGAAGGCCGTGAAGCGGCACGTGAATGCGATCGTTACTTAATGGGATTTTCTAATTTACCATAAGCTTAAGCTGCCACGAGCAACTAAAAAGAGTGCATACCGGCCGGTCAATGTCATTAAGTTAAGCTCAAAAACAATAGCGGAATTAAAATGGAATTCGAAACGGCATGGGAAAAATCCCTGTGCCGTTTGTTTTTTTTGGTGTAAGCC
>NZ_JBHTGY010000082.1:0-27742 GCF_042676305.1 Paenibacillus sp. GCM10027630
CACCACTTTCCAAATTATTTACTATATTATATCAAATTAACGCGGTGAATTGGTGAATTATATTAAAGAAAAAAAAGACTGCCGAGACTTTCTCGACAGCCTGAATATTGCACTTATTTTCCTTATACTAGCAAAATTGCCGGTAAATAACTGCACATTTGCAGGAATTTGTACTTGCTGATGAGCTGAAGAGGAGGAACGAACTGAAATTGAGGCTAAAGTCAATAATCACCCTCTAGAAGACTACGTCCATGCCTCCATTCATCGAACTACCAATAAGATTTGACATCCTATCACCAAATAAACCAGTTATAATCACTTTCCCCGGTATGTCGACATTTTCAAAAAAAAGACCTTTCAATAAAAAAGGCAGATTCCCCGCGAGGAACATGCCATCTTCGTTAAGTGTATCTTAATCACTACAAAGGAGTGTTCTTGTCTTTCATCCCAATTGCAAACCCTTCAAATCCAAGCTTATTATAATACGGGATATTCTCCTCCGTACAAAGCAGCTGAATATGAAGCTTGCTCTCTCGACCCTTTTCCACTAACTTTCGAATCATCTCGCTTCCAATTCCTTGGTTTTGATAATCTGGATGAACAACTAAACCACAAATATACGCATTAATCACACCATCTGAAACGATGCGGCCCTTACCGATCAACCTCTCCTGATTATAAGCACAAATAACATGCCAGCTTTGAACTAACGCTTTATATAACAGTTCCTTGGGCAGCATCAAGTAATCATTCCAACCAACAGAGTCGTACAGTGTAAATATACAATCGGCACTTGGAATTTCATTAGTATAATGAATCTCTATTTTAATCCCCCCCCTTTCTTCACTCCTCAGTCCCAGAATCTATGCTATCCGAGGCGCCGTAAAGCTCATAATCCCAATAGGTCCGGCTTTGGTTACGCGTTACGTTCATGACCGTATTCCCATCAACCTTAAAAAGATCATAACGATAACCTTCCACGTAAGCTTGGTATGGAAGATCCCCGCCATAGTCGCTATACAGCTTTTTGACAGCCAACTTCGTATCAAGGGAATAGGTACTGGACAACGGTGAATGAACCTTGATGATCAATGTCCCCTCCGCTGTTCTCGGATAGCCGAAATGTGGGACCTCCACTTCCGCTCCTTGGAACAAGTCATTCACGATTGAAATTTCCCCGCCGGCATTTATAAGCAAAAGCTTCCAGTCCCCGCCTACCACCCAGTGGGTTCCATCTGCGTTACTCCATGACCCACGAATAAGAGAAAAGGGTAACTCCGTAGCTGTTCCTTCTCTAATCAAATAACTAAAATGATATTCATGCGAAGTACTAAACCTGCCTTTCACAGGAATATCAACGTTAATTTGTAGCGATAAAAGGGTAAGCTTTTCACTCAATCGGTGCGTCAGAGCACTGTATGTAACCCCATTATTAGTTTCCCCAGGATAAGAAGCAAAAAGCGTCTGATTTTCAAGAAGATACTTGGTTAAGGAAGTAAGCTGTACATCTTGAATGTAAAGAGCATCCTCCTTTCGTTCCAGCACTGTATCGCCTTCGTATTTCCACATCCACTGCGATGCATTCTCGAACAGCTTACCGGCTGTTTTCCCATTGACCCATTGCGGCGGCTCTTGAAGTGACTTGGCAATTTTTAAATAGCCATATTCATTGTTTTTGTACATCTGATTCCTAATGTATAAGTAATTTTCATCATCATATTCGATCCTGTCGAATTGCCGACTTTGTTCGGTTGTAATGGTCAATCCGGCTGCATCTTCCCACTGCAAATTCATGTGAAAAAGGTCGTGAGCGAAGCTCCACGTCATTGGAAAGTAAGTGATGTCGCGGAATTGCAGCAGCGGAAACGGTTCTGCTTCATTCGCAATTCTCTGACCGTAGATAGTTACGGCAAAGGGAGCAATGGATGCGTTATAATTAGCACCCGCACGATTGGCGACAGATTCTACCTGACTCCATTTCTCTTTGCCCGGCAGCCCTTGCGAATCACCTGGAACAATGGATAGCCCACTACTCTCATCCCATGTATAAGATAGGCCCAGAGCCCGTGCTGCGTTCCAAGTAAGTGGAAAGTAGGTAATGTCCTTATACGTAACCAAGGGATACGCGCTATGTGATTGGTCAATCTTTACTCCGTCCAAGGTTACTGAAAACTTTGGTATGCTGACTTGGACACGTTCTGCTTGCGCCTGCACTAGCTGCTGCATCTGACCTAGCAACATAAGGAATAAACCAGCTGTAAGTAATAATCTCCACATCTTGACCCCTCCTGAACAATAATATGTTAATTGTATGACGTTGGTCTTGAAAAATAGTTGTTCTTTTACAAAACAAATATAAAAGGAGCATACCTTCACAAGGCAGCTCCTTTTACGTTCATTTATTAAAACCTGTATAAGCAATCGACTTAACTCGTCACTGCATTTAATCCCTTGCGATGCATCCGTGAAGTCGCCCAAACGAACAAGAGCATAAGTAATGCAAATCCGACCAATACCCACAGCGACCACGACACCGACAGCTTATCCATACACCAACCGGTCAACAGCGGAAGCGTTGCACCACCAATTCCGCCTGCGGCAATCAGCACGCTCGTCGTACGCTCCTCCGCCCCTGGGAAAAAGCTGTTTGCATAAACCAAGGCTATTGCAAACATGCCTGACATTGCGAGCCCAAGCAGTATGATGATTCCAAAGGCAGATACGATGCCCGTGCTCAGCGCCAATCCGGCAACTAATACACAGAAGCCGGCACTCCCGAACAGCAGGTAGCGGGAATAACCGATTTTTCGCGAAAAAGCTGCTGCGAACAAGCGGCCAATTGCCATCGCTCCCCAGAAGCAGGTTACTGATAATGCTCCAATTTCTGAACTAGCTCCAAGGTTCTCAACAAAGATCGACGGTAAAAAGTTTGCCAAGCTCATCTCGCCGCCTACGTACAGCAAAAAGATAAGAATAAAGAGAACGAAAACGCCCATCGAACCCTTACGAACTTTCTCTGTAACTGCAGTTGGCTCATAACCACGCTGCATGCGTTCACGTAATCCTCCAAGAGGCAGAAACCACCAGAGAAGAAGCATACATACGGTGAATAGGCCTAACGTCAAGAACGCCCCTCTCCACCAGCCCTCGGCTATAAACATAGAGGCCAAGAGCGGCATCACTAGCGCACCTACTCCGAAAAACACTTCTACACGAGCCATCATCGCCGCTTTGCGGTCTTCCTCTGCGGCTTGCATAATAAGCGCCCCAATTACAGTCTCAATCATGCCAAATCCGAATCCGGCAAAGGGTGCGACCACCAATACCACTCCCCAAGCCGGCAGCATTGCGAATACCAACTCAGCAGCGCTTAGGAAACATAGAGACAGCAGCAATGCTCCTCGTTTACCGAGCTTAGTCGACCACCACGGCCCCGACAGTACACCAATCAAGAAACCAACAAACTGTAAAGAAATCAATTGCCCGCCCGCCGTATAATCTTTTCCGTAAAAAGCCAGCATGTCCGGCAGCAGCGACCCTATCACTACATGCGCCAAACCGATTAAAAAGTAAGATAAACAGCCCATCCATAAAAAAACCTTCACTTATCAATCCCTCATTTACACGTTGAATACGGATGCTTCCGACTTTTATTACTTTAAATGAAATGTCTGAATACTACAAGTCGCCGGGCAATTAAATGTTTCCCTACCGATCCCTCTAAAGCATCATCCTCAAGCTTCAAACCGGTATGGGATTATATTCACCGACAAACTTATATTGATAGCTGTTATCTATTCGAATATACCCCAATATTTTACTCCATCTGTCTCGACGCACTAAACTTGATTGATTTTTGTTATCCATATTTCCTTCTGCAACAAGCAATTCATTATCATGACAAGACAGCACAACGCCTATATGGTCGTGAGATTCGTTGGACAGCAGCTTTTCATAAATAACGATATCGCCTCTAGCCGGGGAGAAGCCTTGTTCTTGAACACTATGAAAAAAGTTCACATCAGGAAATTGGGCCCATTCAAGCCACGCTGCTACGCCTGCAAACCTGCACACACTATTAGGAAAACGGATCGGCAATAATAGCCCTGCTTTTCTGCAACAGTAGTATACAAAGGCGGCACACCAGCTTGCTTTTAATTCTTTATAAATATTATCGCCTGTCCAATAAAGACATATATCATGGTAATCTTTATCCGAAGGAATCCCTATAATCCCTTTTGATGCGAGCTGTTCCGCCCAGTCTGCTAATCGCTCGCACCTATTACCTGACACTTCTATTGGCGTACCTTTCCCTTGCTCATCCTGTTCAACTTTAAAATCATTGAGAATACCTAATTCATTCAGCAGCTTTCTCAAACGTTTTGCATGTTCAAAACTTACTTCAGTACCGTTATTATAAAAATATTGCTGCAGTACTTCGGCATCCTTCACAATCTCATCGTATTCATTATGTATGTTAGTTTTATCACTATGATAGAATACCGCACAAAGTATGATCCTTTGCTCCTCTTTTGTGAAAATATCCATATCTCTTAAAATTGGTCTTATCGCCTCGGCACCATTTTGGTCATGAAACTCTTCAATACCTGTCATAAATAAATAGTAATCATGAAGCAATCCTGCAATAGCCGCTATATGTTGCTGAAGGCCTCTTTTTTGCGCCAACATTGAAGCGTAGCTCGATACACCATAAAGCCTTACATAAGCATTACGCCTTGTTTCTCCATTTGTTATTTTTAGCAGCTTTTCGTCGACAACCGCCCTCACACTTTCCAACTTTTGGTAATTTTCAATATGAATATTAACCCCTCCTTTACACAACCCATATTATACCATTTTTCAGAAAACCGAAGCGTATATTTTCAACCTAACTGACCTTTACTTAAGTAAACACAAAAAAAGAGCTCCCTCGAAAGTTAGCTCCTACATTATATGGAGTCAAATCAAACCATGTTGGTTAGCTGCTTCATAATAGTATCGTACTGCTCCATCGTAATTTCCTTCATACATACCTGACGAATTAATTCCTTCTCTTGTGAACTAAACACCACATCATCTAATTCCCAGGATGAACTGATTTCTTGAAAGCTTTTCTCAAATTCATCTCTTGTCATGTTATTCTCTCCCTTGTGGGGGTAATCCCTGGATGTACGATCTATGGTGAGTGGTGCTCTAAAGGGCCTATATATACTACTTCGAAAGGAAAATTCAAATTAAGTAGGTATAAGATCACAAAACGTTGTTTTTTTCCAATAAAAAAGGAAACACACCCATCGGCATGTTCCTCATTTGTATTCATTCGACATTTAATTTGCATGATCAATGACCTGCTGGTGGGGAAATACTAACAGTTTACCATCCGATTCCATCCAAAGCACGAAGTCCATTGTATTAATCCGTTCCATAGCAGCAATGAACTTGGGGGGATTCTGTACCTTCAAACTGAATTTCAGCTGCAAGGTCGGCTTCTCTCTGCTGTCCTCGGACGAGTCGGTCTCGGAAATCATTTTGACGTTAATGATTTGAATGCCCTGCTCTCCAAAGGCTGATGCCAGCTTGCCAAGTACACCTGGATTATCAAGCGCCTTAATGGTAAGCTCGTGATTTCTGCGATGGCGCATCAAATATTTTTCCCATTTATTAAGGACGAATAGGCTGATTAAAACGAGCATGGTCGTGTAAAACGCCGCAAACAGAAACCCCGCTCCCACACACAAGCCAATCGCCGCTACCACCCATACGGATGCTGCTGTCGTCAAGCCGCTGATTACCGATCCATTGCGCAGGATGGCTCCTGCTCCAAGAAAGCCGATGCCGCTGATTACTTGCGCAGCAAGACGCGCTGGGTCAATCCGTACATTAGGCTCATTGACATATTCGGAGAATCCATAAATGGACAGCAGCATAATAGTAGCTGAGCCCAAGCAGACCAGAATATGAGTTCGAAAGCCTGCAGCATGGTTATTCCACTCTCGCTCCATTCCAACGGCCCCACCGAACAGGACCGCCAGCACCATCCTTAGCAGCAGCTCCCCATGGGAAATTGTCCATAAAGTTGTAGTTCCCATCGTGATAGTTCACTTCCTTTAGTTAAAGTAAATCGCATTCGTAAATCCAATCATAGTTCGCACATTGCAAAATACTCCGTACAGCTCGCCACGCAGCCAGCGAACGCCTGTCACATCCAGGGTCAGATCCGCTTGCGGCTGCCCTTGCGTCAATTCCACAACAGCAAGCTCTCCCAGGTTGCTGACAAGCTTTAGCTGCAGCAGCTGATCCGGCAGCTCCCAATGGCCTGCTCTCGTGGTGAAATCTATGCCAGCCGTTACCTCAAGCTGCAATCCGTCTCCCTCGCGGAGCTCAATAGTATCTCCGATGCCTGCCCGCTTACCATCGCTCCCAAGCACGCTAAGCTGCGGAAGCGGTCCCATCGATACAGCCACATTGCCTCGCCGTAGAGCATCCAGTGCTCTATGGACTAGGCTCAAGCCATCGTCTTCAACAGCTTCATCTTGAATCCCTAGAAATGTCGCCGAGATCGGATCCGTCACCGGATCGGAAACATGCCAATCCCGCCCACTTGTCGCTGCAATTCGGTGTCCCCGGTTTAACAGCTCCGTCCACATTGCGAAGGCGCGGGCATTATTGCGCTGAATTGAAGGAAATAATCCTGACCATACTTCAATATAATCAACCTCATTCCAATCTGACACTTCAAATTCCCAGAAGCAGCCCGTACACATCGGACTGCCGACACGGAATGGATGGGCTACTCCTACGAGTCCCCCCTGACGGTGAACTCCATCAATTCCCCTGTGAATATGAAAGGGGCTCAGATTGCGCCAATCTACATATTCCTGAATACCAAGCGTGAGCATATGTCCGAAGAATGTAGTCCATTCAAGCCCTGGGATCACTTCCACTCCCGACTCTGCTACAATCTGCTCTCGGTTTGCGAGTCCTGTCATCGTATTATGATCCGTTAAGGCAACGCCACGCAGCCCTAATGCATGTGCCGCCGAGGCAAGCTCGGCCAAAGATTGTTTGCCATCGCTGTGAAACGTATGGCAGTGAAGTTCAAATGGCAGCCATTTAGTCATTGTATGTCCCTTCCTTCCCAGACATGCATCCTGTACCGGCATTGCTCGGTAACTACGCAATGAATGTTGATCATGATGCTTAGCTGCCCCCGGGGAAATACACCAGGTACCAGCCCCGGAGAAGCTTCCTCGGCTGTAACAATGAGATGCTGTACAGGATCATGCCGATGTCCCGCACCACGAAACCCAAATTCATCATCGAACGACAGTGTAAGCAAATTTTGCAACGGCAAAAAATTTCGCCAATTATCCGCATATCCTTTGCGATGCTCATCTAGTATGTATTGATTTAGTCCTTCCATTATCAGCTCCTGTGATTTCAATTCATCATCCAGCACCTTCGGCTCGTAAGCAAATTCCACGTGAAGCTCCCGACATTCCCGATGCAGATGCATCGTGTAGGTAATATGACTCTTGGAGCAGCTCGGGGTTACCAAACCCTCCACTTTCAATAACGTATTCATTGTCCGTCCCCCCGCCATAAAGTTTGTCTTGGTTGTTCTTTCGTCACTGTGACCTCAGCAGAACTGCGAATCGGCTGCTGGGGTGCGTAATCTTCATCGAGGAAAAAACCTTTAAACTCAGGAACCATAACGGACTCTTCCCCATCTGGCAGCCATACTGCGCAAATTTCTTCTATATCGTTATAGCAACTCCCGGCAGGAAGCTTAACCGTTGTCGAAAACTGAAAGTAAGGTCCATCATAGGCACAGCGGAATTCACCATATCTTAGATCGCCAAAGCTGCCTGAAAACCATCCTTTTACTCCTTTGAGCTTAACTTGAATATCTATAGACGTTTCTTTCTGTGGATTTTCCGTCACCTTGGCCGATTGAACATACAAGTAGTTACGTAAATCGGTTAGCTGGAACGAGTTGTTCACAACCGGTAGTTCCATAGAATATTGGCGCAGCATTTCCCAGGCCGTTACCTGATAAGTAAACGGAAAAGCATCCATGACCCGCTCTCTCGGCTCAATCTGCTGATTCCATTCATAAACAGGAGGCAGCAGAAAGCGATACCTTGATGTGATTGTGTCATGCACCATTCCGTTGGTTGTTACGTTCTGAAGCACTGGATGCCCTCCCAATGCTGTACTGCCCTTAAATTCACCTGTAACATGCTCAGGCCCTTGAAAGGTAGCTTTCTGCACTTTACCTTGTTCATCAATCTCCACACGATACACCCATTCAATATCTGTTGTACGTCCCCACTTACTCATCAGCAGAGGGGTCGGCGTCCCTTCATCCTCATGGGAAAACATTATTTGATACTCGATTGCTTTTCCGCTCTCCAAAGGCTCTATGCTATAAAACATCAGCAGCGGAGTATCCGTATATCTTCCCTCATAAGGGTGATATACATTGCGCCCGTATATAACTGGAGTATGCTTGTAAATTTCGAACAGCTCCGAATTTTTTTCCGTAATTATCTTCACATCAACCGATTCAATATAAGCCTTTTTCACCTGCGGGGACGAGATATCCGGATTAAAAGCAAACCTGAGCATATAAGTGCCCGGCTGCATATAACCCAATAATCTTGTATAAGTTAAAGGCCGATTCCCATAAAAGAGAACGCAGTCCTGGTTATATTCCCTCTCTACCCAAATACGCAGTACAGCTGATTCATAGTCGGCCACACGCCAATCGCTTTCCGATTTGGCTAACAAGTCAATTTCTACAATTCCTGGCTCTGCAATCTGTATTTCCATTCTAAAATCCGTGTTCGCATTGATTTCCTTCCAACCCAAAGCTCCAGTTGATACGATAGGCTGCTTCATCATGTACTCCCTCCTAAAAGCTTCGCTTTCACGAAACCAACCTCATATGCGTTATGTATTCTTAAGCATTTAGAAAAAAGCACCTTCCCTTAAAAGCTTTACCTTTTCAGTAAAGTCCATCGAAGGGAAAGGTGCATGTTCAGCTTTAATGCGCTGTCTTATCGTCTTTAATCATCGTACGAATATAGAAGTATCCCATCAAAGAACAAAGGATGAACATAAAGACGGCGTTTGCGCTCGCGAGCTGAGTATCCTGATAGACTGAAAATATTTGACGCATCGCTACACCCAGCACTTGCGGTGAGTTCGGTCCAATCAAGAACGGTGCCGTAAACCCGCCAATAATACCCATGAAAATAAATGTAACCGCAACCCACATCGTCCGATAGGACAAAGGAAGTATAAATTTGAAGAAAATCTGTAAACGGCTTGCCCCGATGTCTTTAGCACTTTCAATGATTGCGTTAGGTATACCGGCAAGCGCAGAGGTGAGCAGCATCGTCGTGAACGGGATATTAAACCACAGGTTAGCGAGAATGATACCCTTATAATCGAATATGATTTTGGGCAATGCGTCATTGCCGAATAACAATAAAATACGCGACAGCCAACCATGATTCCCATACATATTAATAATTCCATAAGAAGCAATTACTGAAGGGATAAACATCGGGATCATATACATTCTTTTAATTCCATTCACCAGCCGACCGCCGCTAAATCGCATGTATACCGCTAGTGCATAGCTGATCAGCAGCACCATGATGACAGATATGATAGTCAGCTTCAAGGTGAACGTAATGTTGTTAACACTCACCTTGTCGGTGAACAAGTAAAAGTAATGTGCTAAAGTGTAGCTGCCTTTATCGTCCTTAAAGCTCTCATTAATAGCGAGTATGATCGGTACGATAACTACGAAGCATAGAATAAGGAAGGATGGGATTACTAGCAGCAGCCCGAAAATCCCTTGTTTTATGTTTTTACTCATTGGCCAGCAACATCCCTCTGCCAGCGTTTCTGGATCTCTTTACCCAAATCACCAATGCTGAATGTACGGTATCCGCCAGCGACATCCTTAAATTTGTCTTTCAATTCCTGCGGCATTTCCGTCCATTTGATACCTGGATAGCCGTACATTTTGTTGACGATGACACTCTGAGCTTCAGGAGTTAACACATAATCCAGGAATGTAGCAACCGAATCCGGATGCTCCGACAGCTTCGGAACCATCAAGTAAGTCGGGCCACCCGTAAAGGAAGGATCGATTTGCACCAGCTTGGTTGTATCCGGCAGCAGCTTCTTGGAAGCCTGCTCTAAAGCTTGGTCGGACCATGCCGGTATGATATCGACTTCACCGTTGGCAAGCAGGTCTAGCGTCCCTTGATTTTTCTTAGGATAGACACCTTTTTGGTACATGAACGGGTGCAGCTCCTTCAGCAGTGCAAAACCTTGATCCCATTTTTGTGCGTAAGATGGATCGGAGCTGACATTAGCTTCCGGTGGAAGGAAATTATAAATCGCTGTTTGTACAAAGGAATCTCCCGAGCCCCCAGTAGCAGGATCATTATAAGCAAACCGTCCCGGATTTTTGCGGATCCAATCATAGAGCTCGTTAGCTGTTTTTGGCGGTGTTTTTACTTTTGCACTGTTATAAGCCAAAATTACTGCGGATGCACGATAAGGAATCCCCATATTTTTTACATTACTCAATTGCTTTTCTTCGATTTTACTCAGATTAGGAATTTTTTTCGTATCCAAAGGAGCCCATAAATCTTCCTTAGTCCCCTTGATAACATCACTTAAGCTGCTCTCGTACAGGTCGATGTTACCGGATTTCTGATTTGCTTGCTTCGCTGCAATAATACGATCCACGGTAGATTGCCCGCCTGCACCGGAATCAATATGAACCATTTTCACTTTAATATTCGGATATTTCTTTTCAAACATTGGAACAACAACTTCCCATAAATCCTTAACATTTAATGAACCGGTAAAATAAAATGAGAACTCGTCTTGCTTCCCCTTGTCTCCACCGCTTGATGATGCTGGTTTATCGCCTCCGCTGCCACATCCCACTAGAGCTCCCAGTACCATTACCGAAGCAAGAGCCATACTTAAACGCTTTTTCATAAGGTTCATTGATTAATCCTCCTTTAGAGTTGTGTGCCAGCAAACTCTGGCATATTGACCTTGAAATATGAATAAGTGGTTTAGGCTGACTTATATGCAAGCACTTTGGAAAAAGATATCCCCGTAACTTGCCCCGGAGATAAATCCTTTACAGCATCACGCGGTAAAAACGCTTTCAAAATGCCTAATTCCGTCTCAAGCGACACTTCTGCATAATGTCCCAGTATCATCACCTGATGAATTTTGGCCAATAGTCCCTCGTCGGGCTGTACAAATACAATATCCTCAGGTCGAATAGCTACTGTAACCTCACCGCTCAGCTGCCGTGTATTAGCATATTGCAGTCGGTTCATATGTACCTGGCTGCCATCCGCATTGCCTTTAACGAAGTTCATTTTACCGATAAACTGGGCCACGAAGAGCGAACTAGGATTATCGTATATTTCCTGAGGGTTGGCTTCCTGCTCGATATTTCCCGCATTCATAACGATGATTCGATCGGATATCGAAAGCGCCTCCTCCTGATCATGCGTAACGAAAACCATCGTTAACCCCGTGCTTGCTTGAATATCGCGCAGTTCTTCACGCATCTCGTGACGCAGCTTCGCATCGAGCGCTGAGAAAGGTTCGTCTAGCAGAAGCACTGCAGGCTCCAGTAAAAATGCTCTTGCTACCGCTATCCGCTGCTGCTGCCCGCCTGATAATTCGCTCGGAAATTTCTTCTGTGAACCGGGGAGTCGAACCAGCTCCAGCACCCGCTTGATCGCTTCTTCGATCTCGGCACTGCTTTTCTTCCTTATTTTCAAGCCAAAAGCTAAATTGTTGTACACATTCATATGCGGCCATAAATTATAGCCTTGAAAAACCATCGCAGTAGGACGCTTTTCCGGCGGAAGCTTTAATACACTTTTGCCTTCGATTACGATATCTCCTGAGTCCGGTTCAAGAAACCCGCCAATACTCCGAAGCACTGTCGTTTTCCCGCAGCCGGATGGGCCGAGCAATGTAACCAATTCTCCCTTGTTAACATTCAGAGAAATATTCGACACGCCTTCTCCAGTTTTATAGCGTTTCGTGAGGTTCTGTATAGATAGCTGGATCATAGTTCCTCCTTAGAGTTTCACTTTAGTGAAACTTACTTCGTAAGCATTAACTTTAAAGTTTTCCATAGGAAAGCTGACTTCGTAAGCATTACTGAGTTTCGCTTTAGCGAAACTTACTCCCATTACTTCATTTGGAAACCGCTTGACATGACATCGGCCGTTACGAATCTTTGTGCAGCCAGCAGCAGAACGATTGTCGGCAGTGTCAGAATGATAGAGAACACGGCACCCGCTGTGCTGGGATAGTCTGAAATAATCGAATACATGACAACCGGCATTGTACGAAAATCAGGAATACCAACAAGAAACGTCCCCTGTGCTTCATCCAAGGAATGCAGGAATGTAAAAATCGACGCTACCATAATTCCAGGCAAAGCCATGGGCATCGTAATGCTCCAAAAAACCCGGAACGGGGTTGCACCAACATCTCTGGCCGATTCCTCCTGTGCTTTATGTACATTTCGAAAGGCCGATGATGGTATCCAGGTCATAAACATTAATGTATTTACAATATGAATTAAAACAACGCCTGCAAAAGTATTCATCAACCCAACCTTGTAAAATAAAACAGCGATGGAAACGTAAAGCCCCATTTTCGGAAATGCATGGGTTAGCAGAAACGAGAATAAAAACCATCGGCTAAGCGGGAAGCGAATTCTTGCAAATGCATAGGCAGCCGGTATGCAAATGACGATGGATAAAGCGGTTACAACCGTGGCGATTAAAAATGAAAGCCCAATTGATTTGACCACCTCATCCTTGGAAAGTACAAACTTCCACCAATCCAATGACCATGACTGCGGTAAGACTGCCGGGTACTGCCATTTCCCTGTAAACGCTAACAATAACAGATTCAGTAAAGGTCCCATAAAAAAAACAGCAAAGATGACGAGAATAATAAATTCGATCAGCTTCCGTTTACCTTGGGCTTTGAAATACCACATCATGCGTGCTCAATCTCCCCTTTCAAAACTTTCACAATCGACATAGGTTAAACCGGTTTAACAGATTGTATATCGGGGTAAGCGGTTAACCTAATGTATCTAGATTATTAACAATTTATT
This sequence comes from Paenibacillus sp. GCM10027630, assembly GCF_042676305.1. NCBI lineage: Bacteria > Bacillati > Bacillota > Bacilli > Caryophanales > Paenibacillaceae > Paenibacillus > Paenibacillus sp. GCM10027630. The sequence continues at coordinate 13,202 of NZ_JBHTGY010000082.1, forward strand.
CATATTTGTCAACTATATATTGCTAGCAATGGATACTTTTTCTTGTTAAAAGGACTAAGCAATAAATAGTTGACAACTACGGCTATACATTCATGTTTCTGTCGATCTGGGTGACGTTCAAGTTCGCAAGCTGATGCTTTTAAACAAAATTCAGGTTTTCAGTGTAAGGAAACGGCAGCGGAAACAATAGGGCAAGTACTTCCTTTAGTTCACCCTGCTCGGTCATAGCAGGTCCATTAAACAAAAGTGTCGTTGCGCCTCGATGCCCGATAGTTAAGGATTCACCCTTATAGCTGATTTTATAACCGTTACTGGTTACCGCCAAGCTTAGTTCCGCCAGTCTCTCCGCACCAAGCTGCCGCAGCATATAAGGCTGCAAGGAATTCCACAGCCCAGGGAAATTGATCATACGAATTGTGCCCGGAATCGTGCTTTCAGTAAAGGCGCAGCCCGCCGAAGCCAGCTTCTCCGATAATGCGGCTCTTTCCCCCATAACAGGAATATGAAGCCACTTCGGACTTAACCGATCGATAATTTCATGAAGCAATCCGATGACAGCTTCGTCACTGCCCCCATATTCCAGAACATCTGCTGTAAGGCCCCCGTCTTTTTCCAATAAAAAGTACGCCATATAGCCGATTGCATCACCGCTATTTGTAAAGCTCATCCAAACATGCTGCTCCGCACTTTCGTTGCTTGCAACAGCAGCGCTGCGAATAAGCTGGTTCAATTCAGCCTCTGTTCTTTTGTAGTAAGCTTTCTCTGCTTCCATTAACCTAATGATTGCAGGCTGATCACATTTCTCATCATAGGGCCGTATAACAGCTTCGTTTGTTCGATTCAGCTCTGCCAATTCCTCAATGGAATGAACGGTAAAGCGTTTAACTGCCCCTACTTCCAAGCAGTCATTCCTAAGATAAAGCCCGCGTGTTCCGGATATTAGCAGCAGCTGAGCGCCTTCCTCCGTACATTTGTTTATGCTTCGTTTAACGAGCATATCCGCGAAGTTTCTCCCTCTGTAAGCTGTATCCGTACAGACAGCCCCCATGCTTACAACAGGAATGGTGCAGCTAACGATCGAAAGCTCTGATTTCAATAATCCTACCAATGTCGCTGGTACTCCATCCTCCTCTATGATTAACAGATTATTTGCGTTCTCTTTGGAAAAAAGCATGGAGTAAGCCTCTCCCATCGAGGTTTGTCCCGGCTTGCGAAACGTACGGTCGGCCAGAGCTACTAACACTTCAATTTCATCCGGTTTGGCTGATCTGGATACGGACATCGTATTCCTCCCATTCATTATGTTCTCATGTCATTCTCGAATTGCAATCGCTTACAAAATCAATAATTTCTTAATGCTCTATTGACAATTGAGCGCCAATGCGCGGAAGGCTTATCCGCTTGCTCGTTATTATAATGGAAGTTTGTTGGAAAAGGAAGCTGTCTTTATAAAGTTTAGCGCGCTTCCATTTATCTATAATTCATCCTGTTTCATTCTCCCCCAAAAATATCCTCCACCTTATTGCCTACTGCTTTTAGGCTGCGTTATACTTAGCATAGACTTTAGGGCAAGCGCTTACCCCAATTCGTCCATGAAAGGATGCATTTCATAGTATGAAGACGATTTCAATAAACGGGCTTTACAAGCCATGCGGTCAGCTCATCATGGGCAGCGATCATTTCAATCAATCACAATTCGGTCTTGCCAGCAGCTTGCTTGATAAGTTTACGGCAATGGGAGGCACTACCATCGATACAGCCTTTCAATACGGTGATGGTGAGAGCGAGAAAACAATCGGCAGATGGATACATGAAAGAGATAACAGAGAGCAGGTTGTCATTCTGACCAAAGGCGCCCACCACGACGAGACCGGCCATCGCGTTAACCCGCAATCCATTACCCATGATTTGAACATTAGCCTGGAGCGGCTCCAAACCGATTATATTGATCTGTATGCACTGCATCGTGATGATCCGAATGTGCCGGTCGGCCCCATCATCGACATTCTCAACGAGCATCTCCTAGCCGGTAAAATCCTTGCGATTGGTGCTTCCAACTGGTCACATCAACGTATCCAGGAGGCTAATGATTACGCATTGCAAAATGGTTTAACGGGCTTTACATTCAGCAGCACTAACTTGAGCTTAGCTAAAATGATTGAGCCCCGTTGGGCCGGCTGTGTCCCGGCCGATGAAAAGACCTGTCAATGGCATCAGGCGACAGGGATGCCTTTGCTATCGTGGTCTTCCTTGGGTGGCGGATTTATGGCCGGCCGATTCTCACCTGAGCATCGAGAGGATGAGGAGATGGTTCGCACTTATTATAGTGAAGGCAATTGGCAGCGCCTTGAGCGAACCCGGCAGCTCGCAAAGGAGAAGGGAGTGCCTTCCGTGCAGCTTGCGCTGGCCTATGTGCTTAATCAGCCATTCCCTACCTGCGCACTAGTCGCTGCCTATGCACCCGAGGAGCTTGATTCCAATCTGGCCGCAGCAGGCTTAACATTAACCCCGGAGGAAGTGCGCTGGCTGGAGTTCGGAGAGGAATAAATTAAATCTCACCTTAAAGCGCTTGGCCAGATCACCAGAGAATTGCGGTCTGCTTCTGCTCCCAGCCTTCGCAGCAGCTCTGCAGCGTCGGATTGCAGAATAGGTATATCATTCCACTTATCGATTACGAGCTTTCGCGTATTTGGAACCTTCAAGTACGCGGCAGCGACTGATCGCAGCAGCTCATATAGCTCATCCTTACTAGGAGTCGATTGATTAGGCGCTATGTCTTTCCTTTCTACACCTTCCAGCCGATCATACATAGTAAAAATACGCTTACCGCCGTTTTCAATCCATAGCTGCCAACGTCCACCCTGAATGACCATATCATTTCCTTTTTTCCTCGCAAACGAAATTCCCTCTACGTCAGGCCATTTAACAATGAGTCCAAAAGGATTGGAAGGATCTGTGGAAGGCAGTACAATCGTGTGCAGTTCTGTATCCCATTCACGGGTACGAAGATTTTCCACCTGATCCCTGGCCGAGAACTGCATGGTCTTCACGTCCTTGACCCAGAGCCCCCTAGTCAGCATCCCCCAGTTTTCCAGCTGCTTCAAGGCAGCATAGACCTCGTCCCATGACCATGGAAGATGTAGCGCTGCAAGCTCCTTGGTCAACAGACCGTACCCACCTAGCAAATGCTTGATCCATGCTGACAAAGACTCTTGGGGATTATAGGGTTCCTTCAGTGATTGAAGACCATACCATCGGCCAAGACCGGATTGGAAGCCTTTGCCCTTGGAGGGCTTGGCTGATTTCGTCCCCCCGTTCAACCGAAGAGGCGCGAATTGATCATTGGATACTAATCCTCTCCAGGACAGGGCAAGTAAGTCTGCCGTCAGGTCCGATGGAATACTTCCCGTTTCACGGCTTAGAGACGAAAGGAAGCTGGCTCCTTTACTTGTTAACAGCTCAACTAGCGGCTCAACCTCTTCCCCATTGTGCTTTTGCTGCCCCTGCTCCAGAATCGGTGCGTAGAGCTCCTTGCTCTCTGTCATGAAAAAAGCGATGCGGCCTTCTTTCTCGTCCTCTTCTTTTCGCCCCATCCATAACACTTCCCCGCCTGCACACAGCCGGTCTAACATTTCCTTGCGGTAATCCGTCAAACGAAGTGGAAAAATGGAAGTTTCCCATTGAGACAACGGGAGGAAGATACCCTGCAGCTTCGCAATAACTTCCCTGAGTCCCTGTTCACCACTAAGACGCGTGTGAGGCAGAACATGCTGTAACGCCATCATTCGTGAGCAATAACGGACCGGATCGACTGGCTCCGAAGCCTGCCTCAGGGCAAGTGCCTGGGAACGAGCATGACGGGCGGCCGCTCTGCTATTAATCCAGACGCGAACGTCCTTTTCATAAGATAGAGAGGCAGCCTCGGTGTTAGTTGGCGAAGCAGCTTCAATCCGACCTTCCGCTTCCCACTGCTGCAGAAGCTCCTCGATCCTGTGTGAATGCAAACCGTACCTTTGCTTTAGTTGTTCCCCGGTGAAGCTAGTCTGCCGATCCACATAGCGAGTAATGATGAACCTGTCAGCCAGCGGCGCTTCTCCCAAAAGCGCGTATGTATCTGCTTCGTCAGCACAAATCCAATAAGACGATAAGCTGTCTCCTATATAGATGGGGGAGAACCGTTTTTCACGCTTCAGTACATTTAATAATTCTTCCAATTGGCTGTCAGCAACCTTTGTAGACAGCTCGGCCTCAGTATGTTCTCCGCGCCGTTTTAACAGACTGAATAATTGTTCAGTATTGTGAATTGCCGGCTCCGCCGACTGAGCTTCAGCCCCGAACTGTTCATCTGCCTGAGGAACAACATCTGCGACCTCCTCTCCAGCCTGAGCAGACTGATCGCCAAACCATTTCCCTGCCAAAGATCGGTCGATTCCCATTAAACGCGTCTGTACATCCCGCCCAACCGCATCTGATTCATATATTTGAGCGTTGATATAATCAGCAAGAAACAAAACAGCAAACGGAGATGGAAAGGCAGCCTGCTTTACACTTACCTCCAGCGCTCCGGTTTCGATCTGCTTCAATACAGCTCGCACACCCTCCACATCCAGCTCTTCGTACAAGCACAGCCTGATAGCTTCACCTATAAAAGGGAACTGCTCCGCATATGGCAGCGATTCTCTAAGAAGCGCCTCGCTGCGAAGCCTTTTTTGCCAAGCCGGCACACGGCTGAAGCTGCGCGACAGCAGCAATGAGGTTTCGGCTAGACGGCGAAAGGCTATGCCGAATTGCGGAGAGGAGGGAACCGCTTGACGAAGCAGGTCTTCCAACCGGTCCGAGGTCACCTCTCGGATTAGCGGCAGCAGCCTCGAAGCTTCACCACTCCCCCCGTCCGCAATAATAAATTCTATTCCATTATCCTTGGCATTAGCGTAAATACGGTAAGGCAAGGAACGTTCGGCATGAAGCTGGATCGCGAGCTGCCACGTCCGGTTAAATGCTCTTCCGAACCAGCTGTGAATAATGAGATGATGCTGCTTGAAGTCATCTTGAAATTGTTCAATAACAATTCGACGATGCGTCGGCAGCTCAGAGACAGCTTTCTGTGAATGGATCAGCATCAGCAGCTCGTCAGCAGCGTGCGCCTCCATGAAATGCGAATCCAACAACCATTGTATAGTCCGCGACTTCTGTTCCTTTTCAAGCCGCTCCTCTACATGCTCCAGGAAGCTTCCGATCTCAGCGGAGAAAGCAGCCGATCTCCCTTGCCCTTCTCCCCGCCAAAACGGGATTTCGCTGAACGTATTCCCAGACTCCTCCACCACATAAACGCGGTCGCTTCTGATGGATTGTATTCTCCATGAGCTTGTGCCCAGCTGAAATACATCCCCAACCTGGCTCTCATGGATGTATTCTTCATCCAATTCACCCAAATGAATGCGGCTATCGGCATGGTGGACAGGATATGCGCTCCCTTGAGGAATGGTTCCTGCGCCCATAATCGCAGTCATCGCCGTGGAGCTTCGCCTAGTAATAAGACCGGTTGAACGATCCCAATCTATTAACGGGCGGACAAAAGGATAGTATCCCGAGAGCACTTGAAGCACAGCTTCCAGACGCTCCAGAGGAAATCCATGATAGCCGTAACTTCGATTCAGAGCTTGCTGCAGCTGCGGCACGGTGCGGTCATCAGCAGCGACCATCGCAACGATCTGCTGGCACAGTACATCCAGCGCATAACGCGGCACTTGAATCTCCTCGATTTCCCGCGCCTCAATACTGCGCGCAAGGACTGCGCATTCCGGCAGCTGCCCGCGGGTGCGTGCCACTATTACGCCGCGGCTTTCATCGCCCACGGAGTGGCCCGCCCGGCCAATCCGCTGAATACCCGCTGCGGCGCTCTTGGGAGAATCGATCTGCAGCACCAGATCGATATGCCCCACGTCGATTCCTAGCTCCAGCGAGGAGGTGGCGACAAGACAGCGAAGCTCCCCTGCTTTGAGCGCTCCTTCCACCTCAAGCCGCTGCTCCCGGGAAATACTCCCGTGATGCGAGCGTGCCATCTCATAACCGACGTGGTCGTTCAGCCTTAATGTCAGTCTCTCGCATAGCCTGCGGTTGTTCACAAAGATTAACGCTGATCTGCTGTCCTCTATCAGCTTCATAATATGCTCGGTCAGCGGTTTCCAAATCGCTTCCTGCTTGTCCTTTGTGATTAGCGCTTGCTCAGGCAAGGTTACCCGAATGCTGAATTTCTTCTCCATCCGGCTTTCTATGACCTCAACAGTCCGCTCTGCATCAGCTTCCCAGCCTCCCAGAAACCTGGCTATCCGCTCAATCGGTTTCTGTGTAGCCGAAACTCCGATGCGCTGCGGTGTGGCGCCTATCCAATCGGTCAGCCTTTCGAGTGTTACCGATAAATGCAATCCTCTGCTGTCCGCCGCCAAATCATGAATTTCATCCACCACACAGAAAAGAACCGTCTTCAGCATCATTCTTCCTTTGGGCGAGGTTAGCAGCAAATAGAGCGACTCCGGGGTCGTCACCAGCACATCCGGCGGATTCCGCAGCATGGACGCTCTAGTGCTCTGCGACGTGTCTCCGGTCCTGACACCGATGGTAAGCCCGCTCCATCCTCTGCCCTGTTCCTCTGCCAATCGCTTAAGCTCAGCCGCATATTCGATCACATGGTGGTGAATATCATTATTAAGCGCCTTCAATGGAGTTATATACAAGAGCTTAACCCCACGGGTAGGGGCTTTCTCATCTTCCGCTTTTTTATCCTGCAAAATCCGGCTTAAACACGGCAGCAGAGAGGCCAATGTTTTGCCTGAGCCGGTAGGAGCAGCAATTAATGTATGCACTCCACTCTGTATCGCCTTCCATGACCGTACTTGAACATCTGTAGGATGGCCGAAACGATCACCAAACCATTTAGCAATCAGCGGATGAAAGGCACCCGTCGTATCGTTCATGATAAGAAATCTCCTTTGCTTAACCGTAACTACACAGCCTCTATACAGCCCGTAAAAATAACCGATCAGCATATAAAACACAGTATACCATATTATGGAACACAAACTTAAGCGCTGCGAAGAGCCCCATTTTCTGAATCAAACTATTCACGCATGGACCGGTTATGCCTGTACAGCTATTTAGCAAGTACCTACTGTATTTGTAAGTTCCTTACGAAAACTTTACTGATATCCATATGCATGCCATACTTTGGTAACTGCTTATGATATTGCAAAACTTTAAGGAGAGATTATTATTTTACAAAAAACACATAGCGTTGCAGGCCTTGTGGCTGCAGAATGCGTACTTCTTCATCAAAATGTGGCTTTTTTATCCTGGGAAGCATTCGGAGCTGTACTGCTGGGTTGTTTGGCTGGGCCATTAGCCGATGTGGACAAACAGGGTTCAACCATGGCCAAAATATTATTCCCTTTGTCAGCGCTCCTTCGGATTCTAAAAGTACGTCACAGAACCGTAACACATTCCTTAATCTTCATTATGATTTTATGGCTGATTTCCTCTCCGCTGCCCGCTTTATATCACTGGGTATTCATCACGGCCTATGCATCACACCCTCTTATCGATCTGCTCAATGAGAAGGGAGTACAGCTGTTCTGGCCATTGAGATTTAAAGTTCGTTTGCTCCCAAAATTTCTGGCTATAGATACCGGATCAACGGGTGAGACGTGTTTTCAATGGATGCTGCTTGGAGTCAGCTTATGGATTCCTTTTTCTACCATTGAATTTTGAATCCTTTCTTTACATTTTGTTACCTCAGGTTGATTATTGCTGCAATTCTGGTTCATCATTCTGCTTCTTTCGACTCAATTTCTGGATTGACTGCTGGAAAAATGCAACATTTTGCATTAAAAGGAGTCTAATCTTGCATGCTGTACAAAAGTAAGCGCTAGTTCTGCCCGCGCAAAACTCTTGTGAATAAGCTCGAGGAGGTTTTTGCCAAAGCAAAACTTGAAGGAGGTGATGCCATCTAAATAGGGTCATGAAGTGAGTATGCGTTGAGCCTGCCGAAACATTTTCCCGTCCCTTTTTATAATATTACAGCATCTACGATTAATTTTTCAGAGGTGAACAATGAAGTTACGGTTTGTATTTACACTATTATTTCTGCTGCTGACAGCCCTTATGCTGCCCGTCATGGCGTTTGCCGCTCCTCAAAGCTCCGCAGACGGGGTGCCTTTATTTTTTAACGGAAAACAATTAAAGCCAGAGGTCGCTCCTCGAATTATTAAGGATGTGACCATGGTTCCCATACGAATTATCGCTGAAGAGCTAGGCTCCAAGGTGGAGTGGAATCAAGCCGCTCATAAAGTTATAATTATGAAAGACTCTATGAAAATCGAAATGGTAATTGATCAGCTCTCAGCAACCGTGAACGGAGTTACCAGCAAACTGGATTCAGCTCCTCTTCTGATCGAGGGAAATACTTTGCTGCCAGTCCGTTTTATTGCTGAAAACATGGGCGTCGAAGTAAATTGGAATGATGTGCAGCGAGCGGTCTATTTACAGGAGAAGCGCGTTTCCCCAGGAGACAAGCCATCCCCGGTTAATCCGGACACAGCTCCCACCAATAAACCTTTGCCCGTCATTAAAACCATTGAGATGACTACTTCCCAATTATTAATTAAAGCAGACTCCGGTGAACTGAAACCCACCCAATTCACTTTGCAAAACCCTAGACGGATCGTTGTCGATATTCCCAACGCTGTATTGGATCCGTCACTCTATAAAGATGTGGCAAATAAAAGCGGAGAATCGGTTTCCAATAATGTTTACGTTGCCAATGTCCGCTACTCATTGTACAATGTGAATCCCGGTGCCGTTCGCATCGTGCTTGATATGAAGGAGCCCATGGACCTTAAGTGGGAAGCCGTACTCAACACAGCTGCGCTTGCCGGTGTTTTACAAAAAGGAGCCAAATATAAAGTTGTCATCGATCCGGGCCATGGTGACCAGGATCCTGGAGCCAAAGCTGTCAACGGAAGCACGGAAAAGGAATTTAATCTTTCTATGGGACTCAAGGTGTACAAGCTGCTGCAAAAAGAGGCACTGCTTGAACCTTTTCTAACACGAAATGACGATACCTTCGTCCCTTTGGATGATCGCGCCGAGTTCGCAAACAGCCGTAACGCCGATCTGTTTGTTTCCATTCACGGCAATAGTTACACTTCAGCATCAACAGGCACAGAGACGTACTATTACAAATCCGATAGCGATTCATTTGCTCAAATCATGCATAAGCATTTAACCGCGGCGACTGGTCTTCCAGACCGAGGAGTGCGTCAACAGCCTTTCCGGGTGGTTAAAGCAACTAATATGCCTGCTGTGCTGCTGGAGGTAGGTTATCTGTCGAATGAACGTGATACCGCCCTCATGTTCGACGAAGCCTTTCAGGATAGGGTCGCGCTCGCGATCGTAGCAGGAATTAAAGAACAGCTCAAGATTCAGTAAGCGGAAAAAAGGTGGTGGAATCGATGCAAAAGCATACAATTCGCGGTTTATTACTTATTGGAGCAGTCGCGCTTGTCTTGTCAGGATGCGGACAAAAGCCGACAAGCAATGGAACAAAGTCACCAGCCTCCGAGCCTCCGGCAACCGGCAGCCAGACGACTCCGCCTTCCAACGTTGACCCGACAACTGCTGAGAAGGACATGATTCGTCTCACTATTAAAGCCTACTATGGTGATGAACAAGCAGCAAAGCTGGTGGAAAAAGAAGTATCCATCAACTACAAGGAAGATAAGGATAAGTACACGGCTGCGCTATGGACTTTGAAAAAGGCTCCTCCGGGCAGCAACTTGATTCCTTTGGCTGACGCGTTAGGCTTTAAATCCGCTGTGCTGAAAGATAAACAGCTTACAGTGGATCTGACGGTTTCAGGGGAGGGTCGTCTTGGAGCTCCAGGTGAGGCTATGCTGCTGGAGGCACTTCAGAAAACATTATTTCAATTTTCTGAAGTGGACTCCATCGATATTCTAGTAGACGGCAAACCTGCCGAATCGCTAATGGGCCATATGGAGCTGCTTCATCCGATGAAGCGAGGAAAGTAATCTAGCTAAGCTTGTTTTAGAAAAACCGTCGTGATTCAATTCTGACGGTCTTTTTTTTGTGTCTATAAGAATTTATATATTTGGGGCTCCCCGCAAATTATCTGAATCAATTTCGAAGCAAGACCCCACTTTGAGGAGATATTTTGTGTAAAATCATACGTTTGTGTGTGAGGAGGGATGTGGGATTACGGCCGCTATTGAAGTCATGTTCCTTAAAAATTTAACGGCCTTGCGACGATATGAATAAAACCTGCAACCCCCTAGCACGATTATTTAAGTAAACTAATCCAGTGCTGTTCATTTTACAGACGATTAATCTTCACTTTAGTTGAAGCATAGCGGAAGTAATTGCTCCGCTATTGCATCGAAAGCATACAAAACCGAGAGATAACGGAACAGCTTCTTCCGTAATCACTCGGTTTTGTGTTCATTGGCCGCCAATTTAAGACGATAGCGGAATTTCGACTTCCGCTATCGTCTTAAATTGGCGGGGGCTGAGTAAATAACGGAATTTTCTGTTCCGTTAAGGACCATTAGCGCATATAGCTACCAGCCGCCTGCCCTCCCCGCTATCCGAACATAACGGGCCTGATGATTGAAATCGTAAAGATCTCAATAATTCATATCTGCCAAAAACTTAAAAAGGGTGCCTGCTTCATGTTTTGGTGGAGATTTTAAAACACGAACTGGAACCTTGCATGTCAAGGTACTAGATAAATATAGTACTATCCAATAGTCCAAAACCATTTAAAATAAGATGTATGCAGCGAGGATGGTGATCTGATTGTGGACATGATGGAGCGTATATCGATATTGAGAAAGCAGGAAACGGATTGTTACAGCCTGTGTCTCTATCTATTGCAATGTGAACGTTTAGCTTGTATGGCAGCCGAGGACGCTTTGTATAAGCTTATTCAATGCGATTCTTTCTTTACAGCAGACTTGCAGACAAAGGATATTATGCTGCGCAAAATGTCTATGACATCCGCACTTCATATCAAAATGCTCAATAGAGCTGTTCCCAAACCTCATTAAATGTAACCACCACGCCCCTCCTTCAATGAAACTTGCTGCTTTCGAATGGTTTCCGAAAGGCACCCCCCTCTCCCCCTCCATATTGTTCCTGCCCACGCTAATCCTTTTGTTAATATACAAAAAGCCACAGACTACACGAACCTTCGTCCGCGAATAATCTATGGCCTAATATTGCTCTATGTATCCTTTTATACCTGCAGCAGCAGCAAAATAATCGAAGACAAGCTGAAGCACACACCGATCAAACACAAAAATACGACAACCTGCTTCTGATTTAAACCTAGCCGCAGCAGACGGTAATGAGCCTGGCTTGCATCTGCTTGATAAATTGGCTTGCCTTGCAGAAGACGCTTGAACACAACGAATATATTATCGAATATCGGTACCCCTAACGCCAAAATGGGAATAAAAAGCGAGAGCACTGTAGCTTGCTTGAAAGCACCGTCCAGAGCAATTACAGCCAGGATGAATCCCAGGAAGGTTGCACCCGCGTCACCCATAAATACTTTGGCAGGTGGTTTATTGTACCGTAAATAAGCAACGGCAACACCGATTAATATGATAGCCATAACAGCAGAATCGTTCTGCCCCTTCACTAAAGCAACTACAAAGAGGGTTACGGCAGATATCGCGGAAAGCCCGCCGGCGAGTCCGTCCATGCCATCTGAAAAGTTAATAACCGTTGTAACACCGAAAATCCAAAGAATAGTCAAAATAAATTGCAGCCAATCCGGTAATCCGATAAACTCCCCGCTGAACGGGTTATAAAATCCGTCAAATGTAATACCTGAAGCATAGACAAGCACAGCCGCGGACACCTGAACGATCATCTTTGGTAATGCCGGGAAATCCTTGCCCCGCGTCTTGTACCAGTCATCTACGGTTCCAATAATCAATAGCAGTAGTGATCCAGCCAAAATAGCGGCCGTTTGCATCGTAAATCCTTTTGAAAAGCAAAGATAAGTGACAGCAAATCCAGCAAAAATCGCATAACTGGCAGTAAGCGGGATAGGCTCCCTATGTATCTTTCTTTCGACATCTTGTCTAGGCTTATCCACAAAGTCAAGACGGAATGCCAATTTCCCAAGCGGAGGAATGAGTAAGTATACGATCAAAAAAGAGATTAGAAAAGCAGCTGCGTAGATTATGATTACCATCCCCAATACAAATTTTAGAAAAAGTTGCCGCAAGTTCAATTATACACAAGAAGAGCCTCTCCTGTCGATTCATGTCCTGTTGCAAATATTTTTTAAACTACCCAGTAAAAATCTGAGTTTCATCCTCTGAGGCCCCCCTACCCTACAGTCCATTCTTATCGGACTACTTTGAAGTTGAAATGCGAATGCCCCACGGTCATATGCACTCTGGCTAAAAGAGCTAATATCATTTCGGTACCGCGTGCAGAAGAGATGTCCCCCAAATCAATAATGCTATCCCAACCAAACCATTCCTTCAAATACCCAATCACTTCATTTCTCGCATCAGCATCATTCCCGCTTATGAACAGATCATGCTGGCCACCCGCAAGGCTGCGTGGGTTTACCATTAGCGCGGCGGCGACCGTATTTAAAGTCTTCACTACTTTTACATCGGGAAAAGCCTGTTGAATTTGTTCGCCGAGAGAATCCGTATTCGCTACGAATAAAGTCAGCGTCCCATTGGAAAAATCCAGCGGAAGGGAAATGTCGATCAATATTTTACCACTTAAATTATGACTGCCTGCCACATTTAAAGCCTCCAGTGACCCTGCTCCTGAAGTGGCATTAAAAACAAGATGCCCGTGTGCAGCAGCCTCCTCGAAAGAACCAACCGTAGCCCTGCAATCCTTAACTTGTCTTAACCATTCGTCCAGCTTCTGAGGGCTTCTAGTTCCTAATTTAACTTCGTGCCCCTGTTTAACAAGCGCACTACCCAAAGTTTGTGCTGCATTACCGGAACCAATAATTCCAATTTTCATTAATATTCCCCTCCTATTAGTATACATACAGGTCTGTATACTTATATTGACAGTATATATACCGATCTGTATAATGTCAACTAATAAGAGGTGATGGTTATGATGAAAAAAATAGATGGAAAGAAATCAGTTGCCCGCGAGCAGCTGCTGGTTACTGCAAGCAAGTTATTTTTTCAGAATGGATTCCATGCTGTAGGCGTAGATATGATTGCAGCTGAATCAGGAATTACGAAAATGACGATGTACAAGCATTTCCCTTCGAAGGATCTCCTGATTGTCGCTATATTGGAGCGTTCCGACGAGTTGTACTGGGAATGGTTTGAGAGCACAATTCATCAAGTTACTGAACCGGAAAACCAGCTCATCGCCATTTTTGAGGCGGTTGCAGAGCGGCATTCCTCCTCTCCCATGTCGACTTTTTGCCTATATCAGGGCGTTGCTGTTGAGTTCCCATTTCCCGAACATATTGTGAATAAAGCGGCTGTAGCTCATAAACAATCCGTTGTTAAGCGTCTGGAATCCATATGTAAACAAGCTGGACTACATTCACCAGAGCTCCTTGCTTTGCAGCTGTTTCTACTTTTGGAAGGGTTTTGTATGTCTTCCCGATTTTTTGGTGCGGATAGCCCTGCGGCAGATGTTGTTAATGCTGCAATCACGTTGATCAAGTCATATCGCTAACCAAACAAAATGAAGAAGCTAAACCAAAGCTATAGCTACCAGCGGAGAGCCCTTTTACTCTCCAAAAGAGGACTTTATGAAAGATCAGCTGGCACAAGGGATTAACCTTGCCCTTTACCGCCAGCCTTTTGATACCGATCGATGCGTTTTTCAACAAATTGTGGGCAAACGAAGCCACCCGATTTTCAATGGCTTGCTGTATCGTGCAACTTTTCTCCGATGGCTTTCTGTTTCGTGTAACTTTACACCTATGGCTTTTTGTATCGTGCAACTTTTCTCCGATGGCTTTTTGTATCGTGCAACTTTTCTCCGATGGCTTTTTGTATCGTGCAACTTTACATTTATGGCTTGCTTTTGCGAAAAATTTTCTCTGATAGCTTGCTTTCGCGAAACTTTTGTAAATGGGGCAGCAGGACACGGCGGAGAATGCGTACAGCCTTCATAAATGTATAAAAGTTGCTTTCATTCTAGAGGAGACTAGGATTCTCTGGCAGTTGCCCAAAGGAAGGATTAGATGGAAATCCTCACGTTAATTCAGCCTAAATTTCGTTGGAAATCATTTTAACTGGAAAAACTACTGCTAATATAGATAATATTGGTGATTTTAATCAAAATACGTAGAATTAGCATGAGAAATTCCAGCTATAGGGCTTGGAACGCTATTTTCGGGGCAAATAACCGGACATTTTCAGGCTGTCGAATTAAGCGCTTTCAATATCTCTCAAATTTTAATCCATACACCCTATTTCTCAATAGTGTTCTCGCAAAGCTCAATCTAGGTGTTAA